>DATNKH010000769.1:0-3104 GCA_035603475.1 Thermoanaerobaculia bacterium | reverse complement strand
TGCCGCTCGGGCGCCGCGACGGCGACCAGGTGGCGCAGGATCGCATAGCGGGCCGGGCTCACACGCGGCAGCCCCGGCCTGCCGGGCCGGTCGGGGGCGGTCCGCCAGCGCTCCTGGACCAGCGAGTGATGGCACGAGTCGCAGCTGAGCTCCGAGAACTCCGGCCACGGCGGCTCGCTCTCGCCACGGGCGTCGCCCTCGCCGGAGGCGCCATGATCGCGATGATCGCCGGCGGCCCCCCGATCGCCGCGGGCGCTGCGGGCGATCTGCTCGAGGCCGGCGCGGAAGCTGGCCGCCTGCCCCACCGCCCAGGCGCGCGCACCGTGAGTGTCGCGCTCGCTCTCGCCGGGCGGGCGGTCGGCGAACGGCAGCCAGTGGGCGGGCATGCCTTCGCTGTAGTTGTCGAGCTCGAAGGCGAGCTGGGGATGGCCGGCGGCGATCAGGTCGTGGTTGACCGATCTGCCGGGGCCGCCGAGATGGCAGGACAGGCAGACGTTGGCCCGCACCTGGACGTCGCGCAGGTCGGTCATGCCGGCGGCAACCGACTGCTGGTGGGTCCAGCTCTCGGAGCGGTGCCCTTCGAACCAGCCGCTCGCCGCACCGTGACAGCTCTCGCACGAGATGCCGTCCTCGAGCTCCAGCGGCCCGCGCTGCAACCGCGCCGGCACCGCGAGCGCATGGCAGGTGAGACAGAGCTGGCTCTTGCCGGCATCGCCGATGTGCAGGCGGCGGGCGATCACCCGCGAGCGGTCGTTGTAGAGCACGCCGTCGGCGCGGGCATGGAGGTCCTTCTTCTGCCAGATGAAGTACTCGTCCTGCCGCACGCCGAGCGTCTTCCGCGGCTCGACGCTGCCATGGCAGCTGCTCGATCCGCAGGCGGTGGGGCCGAGGTAGAACCCCTTCTCCGGCGGCGAAGGTGCGGTTGCACCCGCCGGAGGAGCGGCCGCGGCCGGCGCGGCCTGGGTGGCGCCCGCCACCGGTGCCGAGCCGAGCACGACCGCCAGCGTCGCGGCCGCGGTCCATGGTGCCATCTTGCGGAACGACTTCATGGCCGCCTCTCCTCGTGATCGGGTTCATGATGGGCGCGCACCGGTGGACCGGTGGCCGGGGCAGCCCGCCCAGTAGGAACGGAGCCTCCACCTGAGGACGCGGCGGCGGCGGCAGGCCCGGCCGCGGGGCCTCCCGGCGGTTGATCGGTGACCGTGTAGACGGCGCCGCCGCGCAGGTAGAGCCGGCGCATCTCCTCGCCGTTCAGCGGACGGGCGCCCATGCGGTTGAAGATGCTGACCTGGTTGCCGCTCTCGTCGGCGGCGCGATCGCGGTCCAGCCCCTTCGAGAGGGCCAGCGCCGGCCCGTGGGTGTGGCGCGTCGCGATCAGCGCCGGCGCCGGCCGCGGGCTGAAGCCGAGGTAGCCCGGCGTCGTCTCCGGCGAGGTCAGCTGCAGCACGGCGAGGCCGCGGCGGCCGTCGGCGACGTAGGCGAAGAGGCTGGCGTTGGTCGACGCCACCTTGACGTCGCGGACGTCGTCGAGCTTGCCGCCGGCGTCGAAGAGCTGGTCGAGGACCGGGTGCTCCGGGCGCTCGACGTCGACGATCGCCACTCCCTGCTTGCCGGCCGCCAGGTAGGCGTAGGTGCGCGCCACGTAGACGCTGCCGCCGGCGAAGCCGCCGGCGCGCCCCACCAGCCGCGGCGCCGCCGGCGCGGTCACGTCCACCACCGCCAACCCATTGCGGTCGGCCACGAAGACATAACGGAACTGCACCGCGACGGCGGCCGGCTGGTCGAAGCCGCCGAGCGTGGCGACGATCTTCGGCATCAGCGGCTCGGAGGCGTCGATCACCACCAGGCCGCGCCGCGCCACCACGTAGACGGTGGTGCCGGCGATCGCCAGGTTGGTCGCGCCGTCGAGCGCGCCGCCGGGGTTCCAGGTGAGCGCGCGCCGGAGGAAGTTGTTCTGCGGGTCGGCGTCGGTCAGGGTGTCGACGTTGACGAAGATCAGCCCTTCCTGGCGGTCGGTGACCAGGGCGTAATGGTAGATCGGGTGCAGCGGCTGCTCGTGGTTGGCGGGATCGCCGCGCCGCCAGGGGGCGACCGGCATGGTGGTGGGAAGGGCCACCGCCGTGGCGTCGCGGCTCGGCACCACCGTGTGCTGGCCGAGCGGCGACACCGGCGCCGAGACGATGTGCTCGGAGAAGTCCTTGTTGTCGACGTTGGCGACGTCGAGCACCACCAGCCCGCCCGCTCCCTGGGCGGTGAACAGGTACTCGCCGCGCAGCTGCAGGCTGCGCACCTCGCTCCCCAGCAGCCTGCCGCCGCGCGCGTCGTGGTGGTGGGCCTCGCGCAGCTCGCCGCCGCGCTGCTGGTGGGCGCGGTAATAATCCGGGTACGCCAGCCGGTGCAGGTAACTGCCGATCACCGCCTGCGGCTCGTCCCACTCGGTGACCGCCACCGCCTCGAGGCCGCGCTTGCCCTCTCCCACCCAGGCGTAGCGGCCGACGAAATTGACGAAGTTGGTCCCCTGCGTCAGCAGCTGCGCCATCCAGGCGTTGTTGTCGCCGGCCGCCGAGAGATGGCAGTCGGTGCAGGTCTTGGTCTCGCGGGCGCGCACGGTGTGCGGCACGTGCGGGTTGAACGCCTGGCTGCTGAAGCCGGGCGCCGAGATCGGCGGCTGCTGCATGTAGAAGTGATCGCGGTTGGCGTTGGTCGACGACAGCACCAGCGCCGACGACGAGCGCACCGGCGCGATCTTGCCGCCGGTCGCCGTGCCGCTCACCCCCAGCATGTAGGCGTCGGTGCGGATGACCTGCGGGTTGTACGAGGCGTAGTTGCGGGTCACCGTCCCCTCGTAGTGGTTCATCGGCGACCTCTGGTCGGCCTCCTGCGGCAGGTGGCAGCCGGAGCAGGAGGTCATCCACGACGAGTGGCAGGTGTAGCAGGTCATGCTGCCTTCGGCATGGGCGAGCGCCGCCTGGTCGGCCGGCAGGAAGCCCCAGGTCGCGCCGTCGCGCTGCAGCGTCTTGGCGAGGCGCGAGCGCTCGTTGTAGTGCGGGTCGCCGGGGGTGATCGAGTCCTTGACCTGCACCACCTCCCACTCGCGGCCGGCG
>DATNKH010000768.1:0-4530 GCA_035603475.1 Thermoanaerobaculia bacterium | reverse complement strand
CGCGGTGGTGGCCCGCCTGCGCGCCCTGCCCGAGGTCTTGAGCGCCAGCCAGATCGACCTGGCCATCTAGCGACTAGAATCGGCCGGGCGCTGCCGCACGTTGCCGCGCGCTTCAGGAGGACCCATGAGCCACGTCGGAGTCGTCTTCGGGGGCCGCAGCGTCGAGCACCAGGTGTCGGTGGCATCCGCCAGGACCGTGGCGCGCGGCTTGCGCGAAGCGGGGCACCAGGTGACGCCGCTGGGCATCGCCCAGGACGGCTGCTGGCTCGACCGCGCGGCGGCGGCGGCGTTGCTGGCGGGCGAGGAGAAGGCCATCCCGCCGCTCGGCGTCGCCGTGGCGCCGACCCTCGTCGCCCTGCTCACCTCCGGCGTCGAGGTGGTCTTCCCGATCGTGCACGGCAGCTGGGGCGAGGACGGCACCCTGCAGGGGCTCTGCGAGATGTTGGACCTGCCCTACGTCGGGCCGGGGGTGACGGCCAGCGCGGTCGCCATCGACAAGCTGTTCACCAAGCACCTGCTCGCCGCGGCCGGGGTGCCCGTGCTCCCCTGCGAGGCGGTCACCCGCGCCGACTTCGAGCGCGACCCGCGCGCCTTCCTAGCGCGCCTCGAGCGCCTGCCCCTGCCGCTCTTCGTCAAGCCGCGCAGCGGCGGCTCGAGCGTCGGCGTCAAGCGTCTCGACCACCGCGAATGCGCCGAGACCACCGTGCGCTTCGCGCTGCAATTCGACGACGCCGTCCTGGTCGAGCGCGGCATCGCCGGGCGCGAGCTGGAATGCGCCGTGCTCGGCTACGAGCGGATCGAAGCCTCGGCGGTCGGCGAGGTCGTGCCCGGCAACCAGTTCTACGACTACGCCGACAAGTACCTCCAGGACACCGCCCGCCTCCTCGCCCCCGCCGACCTCCCGCCCGCCACCGCCGAGCGCATCCGCACCCTCGCCGTCAACGCCTTCGCCGCCCTCGGAGGAGTCGGCATGGCAAGAGTCGACTTCCTCCTCGAAGGCGACGGCAGCCTCTTCGTCAACGAGCTGAATACCCTGCCCGGCTTCACCGCCATCTCGATGTACCCCCGCCTCTGGGAGCTCGCCGGAGTCCCCCTCCCCCAGCTCACCGACCGCCTCGTAGCCATCGCCATAGCCCGCCACCGCGACCGCCGCCGCCTCGACGACGCGATCAAGAGCTGGCTCGAGGAGCTGTAGTGCGCTCGACGAGCGCTTCCGATCTCAAGTCGGCCGCAGTGTAAATCCGAGTCCTTGCCCAGCCGCGCGCATCCTTTCATCCAGCGAGAGCAATACGAGGTCCGGCAAGGTGGAGCGAGCTGCGAGCGCGCTCGCGAGGTGCAGGGCGTCCAGGGTGCGGATCGGCTCCGCGGGGAACGGTCGGCGCGCGCGCTCGATCACCTCGGCGTCGAGCCGCAGCAGGTGCCAGTGCGCCGCGGTGGCGACGAGGAGTCCCCGAAGATCTGCGGCCTGGACCTCGGAGATCCTGCCGGCGGTGTGGGCGCGGAGAATGGTGCGGTCGCACTCGACGAGCGTCAGGTCCGATGCGAGCACGGAATCGGCGGCTGCGAGCACCTCGCGAACCGCCTCTCCTTCCGGCTCACCGAAGAGCCAGCTGAGGACGGCGGAAGAATCCGAGTAGAGATTCACCGACGGTCTCCCCGCTCCTCGGCCAGCAGCTCCGCGGCGCTGCCGGTCGCCAGGATCGGCGGGAGGGGCGGGTACAGATCGGGAGTGTTGCTCTTGCCAAGGACGAGGATGCCGCGCCGAGCAAGGGTGGCCAGGCCGGGATGGACCGAAGCCCGCGCCTCCGGTGGGGTCGGCGGCCGCAGCTCCGCCACCACATGGCCCCGGTCGGTGACCAGGATCTCTTCCCCGCCCCGCACCTCCCGCACGTATTCACTGAGCCTGTTCTTCAGGTCTCGGATGCCCACGGTCTTCATGGGAAGCAATGTAGCCTCATGTAGCCACATTGTCAATCCTCCCCGATAGGCCGGCTGGGCTCTTAGTCGACATCGCGAGCTCTTTAGCCTCTTCGCCCTATGGTAAAATGCGGCTACACTCACATTCGCCCGAGAGGGCTCTGCGGCTTCGTTGAGAGTGGTAGAACTGGGCCACCAACCCCATCCGTTGATGCTTGCGTTCAACCGCTGGTAGATCGGTGCCTCAATTTTTCCCCAATCGTTTCGATCCCGCTGCCTGGAAAGGCCCGAGGGCCCGATTACATCCGCGACGGGAGGACGCCTTCCAGCAGCTCATCGGCCACGCCGTCCAGGAAATCTACGGATTGCGTGCCCATGTGGCGACGACGGCGGGTAGGGACGGCTCGATCGATATCTACATCGATGCGTCCCCGGACGGCATGGAGACTTTCCAGGGCTGGCCCTTGCCGCTGATCCTTGAGTGCAAGGATCACGACGAGTCGTCACGAGACCCGGCGAGAAACGTCGACGAGGGGTGGCGCCGAGTGCGGGAGAAGCTGACTCGCCAGGCGCATGCGGGCTGGCGGGGCGACTTTGCCCCTTGGTGCAACGCTCGCAGCTATGTCTACTGCGTCAGCACGCACCTGATCCAGGCGGCGCGGGAAGACTTACAGCGGAAGATCGAAACGTTCTTCAGCGGTCTGCCTGACAACCAGCGTCCGCCGCTCGAGCAGGTTGTGGCTCTCGACTGGGCTGACGCACGTGGCTGGCTGGATCGGTTGCCGCGTGTTGCTGATGCTTGGCTCGGTACAGGCTTAGACAGCCTCGTGGGACACGAGCAGTTCCTGGGAGAGCTAGGCGGGCTTCGCCAATTCCTGCTGCCAGAAGCGCTGCTGTATGTCCCATCTGAGGCAGATTCCGAAACTCATCCAGAAAGGCTCTTCGCGACCCTTGTCGACCGGGCGGGGCGGGGCGGTGTGCTGATCGTCGGGGTTGGCGGCGTGGGGAAGACCCGGTTGGCGCTGGAAGTGGGGACGCTGGCGGCGCGCACCGGCTGGAGTGTCCTACATGCTCGTCCCGGCGATGCCAGGCTCGAAGTGGACAGCCTCGCTGCGGCCGTAATGGGTCGAGATACACCCACGCTGGTGGTGTTCGAGTATCTCGATCAGATGCTCCGGCTCGACCCGGGCGCTCTCCGCCACCGTCTCTTGCCCGAAGCGTTCGGTCGCGGCCAGCCCATCGCACTCCTCGCCACAGCACGACCGGGAGCGGCGATGCTGGACAATGCCGAGTGGAGCGCACTGCTAGCCCCGCTGCGGTTGGCGCTCTCGCCTGCCCATGCCGAGGCGATCACGGGCCGGATGCGTTCGCAGCTCGCCCCGCGCGCAGAGTCGATCCTGGGATCCACATTGCTGCGCGAGCTCACTGGACGCAGACCCATCCTCACACTCTTCCTCTGCCGCGAGCTCGAGCGCCGAGCCGAAGACGGGCTTCTCGACCCGGCTCGGATCGATGACCTTCGCGAAGCCGACTTGCTCAGCTGGCTTCGTCGACGGCTGGCCGAGAACAACATGCTGGTGCGCGAGGGTGGAGGACTGATCCCACCAGAGCCTGAGAGAGATGTGGTCGCGGCCGCAGCGGTACTGGCCGCCGCCCCCCAAAGCCGCGCAGAGTTGATCGCGGTTGCGGTGAGGGTCCTCGGAGTCCGAGCGACGCTCGCAGAGCTGCTGGTCGAGACCCTGGCTCGGTTCGGTTGGCTGGAACGCTCGCAAGGCGAGTGGTCCGCGGCGCATGACGTTGTCGCCGATGAGGTGCTGGAGCAGGTGGTGCGGCTCCGGCAAGGGGACGCCTTGTGGCCCGGTGTGCTGCCGATCGTCCTCTTGGCGGCCGTTGGCGCGCCGCGGACCCTGGGTCGATTCGCAGTGGCTCTTCGCCGGCTGATCTTTGCGAATGCCGGCACGCCCGGCTTTACCCAGGTGCTGGGCGACGCAGCACGCGATTGGCTGCGCCGCTTTGAGCGAGAGCTGGCTCCTGGCTTGGCGAGTGCGGATCCGGACGAGGCAAGCTATGCGCTTGGTGCGGTCATTGCTGGTCCGCCCTGGCAAGAGGTGGCACTCGAGAGGTGGGACTCTCTGCTCGGGCCCTTGCTCGACCGATGGGGAACCGAGCGATCCGCACGGCACCTTCTTTACACTGGTCTGCGCAGTGCGTCGCTCTCCTCTCGACTCGTCGAGCAAGCATGCGCCTGGCTCGCGGTCAACGTCGCCGAGAGGGAGGCGACCTTCGTCCTGTCTCCCATGCTGAAGCGTTTGGGTCCTGGGAAGCCCGCGAACGAGGCTATCAGGCGCGGTCTCGACTGGCTGCGACGCTTTCCCATGGAGCCGGAGTCGGAGTTCGTTCTTACTGCCTTGCTCGTGCGCGATGACCTTGGATTAAGAGCGCAGGAAACGATTCAGCGCAGTCTCGACTGGCTGCGACGCTTTCCCCTGGAGCCGGAGTCGGAGTTCGTTCTTACTGCCTTGCTCGTGCGCGATGATCTTGGATTAAGAGCGCAGGAAACGATTCAGCGCAGTCTCGACTGGCTGCGACGCTTTCCCCTGGAGCCGGAGTCGG
>DATNKH010000767.1:0-3128 GCA_035603475.1 Thermoanaerobaculia bacterium | reverse complement strand
GGGCCACCTGGTGCTCGCCCTGCGTCGCCGCCTTTCCCGCGCTGCAGCGGCTCGCCAAGCAGATGGCGGCCGAGCCCTTCGTCCTGGTCAGTCTCAGCGGCGACGCGGATGGCGACCGGCTGCGGGCCTTCCTGGCCAAGCACCCGGCCGATTGGCCGCAGGTCTGGGACCAGAAGAAGGAGGCCTCCCAGCAGTTCCAGATCACGTCGCTGCCGACCTACTTCGTGCTCGACCCCGAGGGCAGGGTGCTCTGGCGGCACAGCGGCTGGGGCGGCACCACCGCGGGGGAGCTCAGCGGGACGGTGCACAAGGCCCTGAAGGCCTTCCACGACGCCAACCCGGCAGCCCGCTGAGGCCGCTGCCGCCGGTCACCGCCACTCGCCGGCGCCCGGGCGTGCCGCGCGCGCTTCGCTGAGCCTTGACCCTCGGCAGTGGGCCCGGAGACGGCAACGCCGCCGCCGCGCGGCGCGTATAACAAGTGTCGAGAGCCATCAAGATGAACAGGGTCAGGTCGCTTCGACGCTGTCGCCTGCTGTGCGTAGCCGGGTTGGCCGCGCTGGGCGCGGCGACGGCGCCGCTCGGCGCCGACGTCGGCCGCTGGTCGCCGATCGGCCCCTATGGCGGACCAGTGCAGGCCCTTGCCGTCGATCCGGTCCACGCCGGCGTGGTCTATGCGGTGGCAGGCAACAGCATCTTCAAGAGCGTCGACGGCGGGGAAACCTGGTCGGCGATCAGCCACGGTCTGCCCCTGTTTTTCGAGGCCGTCTCGCTGGCCATCGATCCGCTTCACCCCACGACCCTCTATCTCGGCGGCGGTTTCGGGGTCTACAAGAGTGTCGACGGCGGCGCCTCGTGGACACCGCCGGGCCCGGGCTTGGCAGGGGCGCTGAGCTTGATCAGCGCGCTGGCCATCGATCCGCGACGTCCCGGCACGGTCTACGCAGGCACCGAGGCCGCGATCGCCAAGACGATCGACGGCGGCGCGACCTGGGCTCCCGCCCAGGCCGGCATCCCCGTCGACACTTCGATCAACGCGCTGGCCATCGCTCCCTCGTCGCCGAGCACGCTCTACGCGGGAACCAGGGGCGGCCGCGCCTCGATCTACAAGACCACCAATGGCGGCGTCTCCTGGGCGCCGGCAGGCCTCGCCAATCCGCCTCTGTCCCTGGCCGTGGATCCGTCCAATCCGGCCGTCGTCTACGAGGGTTCCCCGACGGGAGTGGGTTCACCGACAGGTGTCTTCAAGAGCCTCGATGGCGGCATGACCTGGAAGGCGTCGGCCCAGGGGTTGCACCGGTTGCCGGTGAACGCGCTGGCGATCGTGCCCAGCAGGCCGCGGACCCTCTATGCCGGCACCAGCGCAGGCGTCTACAAGAGCAGTGACGCGGGCGCAACCTGGGCCGCCGCTCCGGGGCTGGGTGAATTTCCGATCCAGGCGTTGGCGGTGGGCGTGACGGCCGCCTCGACGGTCTATGCCGGCGCCATGGCACAGCCAGGATCGATCGGCGGGGTGTTCAAGACCGTCGACGGCGGCGCCTCCTGGTCGGCGAGCTTCCAGGGGCTGAGCGGGCTTGTCGTCGACTTCTTCGCGGTCAACCCGCTGATGCCGGCGACGCTCTATGCCGCGAGCGCGGTGGGCCTGTCGATGACCGTCGACGGTGGCGCGACGTGGTGTCCAGCCAGCGGCCTGACCGATGGCATCGTTGCCATCGTGCAAGATCCGTCGACACCAGCGACCCTCTACGCCACGGGGGCCAAGTGCGGCGGCTCACAAGCCAGCGAGCTCTGCCGCAGCCTCAACGGTGGCTCGACGTGGAACCCCATCGCCATACCGCAGCCCTCTGGCGCGCTCGTGCCCCCAAGCGCGTTCGCCGTGGATCCCAGCCGCTCGGCGGACCTCTATCTGGCGAGCAGCTCCGGCTTCTGGCGCAGCACGGACGGCGGTGCCACCTGGACGGCCGCGACGGGAGACATCGCCCACGCCGAGCTCTACGGCATCGCGACCGATCCCAACTCGCCGGGCACCTTGTACGTCTTCGGCATGATTCCGAACGGCCCGGACTTCATGCCGCCCGCCATGCCGCGCCTCTACAAGAGCGTCGATCGGGGAGTGAGCTGGATGCAGATCCAGGGCGGCCTCGCCGGCGGCCCGTTGCCGAGCTACGTGTCCGCTCTGACGATCGACCCCGCCACCTCCGTCCTTTATGCGGTGGCAGGCGGCCAGGTGGAGAAGAGCGTGGACGGTGGCGTGACCTGGAGCGTGATCTACGAGCCGGCGGACGTGACGCAGGCAGGCTTGAGGACCCTGGTCCTCGCGCCGGGCCGGCCGGCGACCGTGTACGTGCCGTATGCCGGCGGCCTCCTCGCCTCTGCGGACGGCGGCACCACCTGGCAGACGATCGCCCCACCCGGCCTGCCCGGAGGCGTCTACCAGCTGGCGGTCGATTCGCAGAACCCGCAGCACCTGGTGGCCGCGGCCACGGGAGGAGGTCTCTGGAGCCTGACCCGCGCGGCCCCCGTCCCCTGCGTGCCGGGACCGACCGCGCTCTGTCTTGGCGGCGGTGGCGGCGGACGGTTCAAGGTCGAGGCGGCCTGGGCCACCGGGCAGGCTTCCGGCGCCGGGCAGACGGTCTCGTTGACCCCGGACACCGGTGCCTTCTCGTTCTTCGCCGCCAGCAACCTCGAGCTGCTCGTCAAGGTGCTCGACGGCTGTGCCCTGAACGCCAACCACTGGGTCTTCGCCGGCGGTCTCACCGACGTGCAGGTGACCTTGCGCGTCACCGACTCGCAGAGCGGCAACGTCGAGATCTACACCAACCCCGGCGGCATCCCCTTCCCGCCGCTCCAGGACACCGGGGCGTTCCCGACCTGTCCCTGAGCCTCCCGGCCTGGTCCGGGTGCTCTGACCAACCTGCATTGCTCATGCAGTTGCGTGGCCCGGCGCCACCGGTGCTCAGGGCGCCAGGGCGCGGCGGGTCGCCTCGAGGTAGCCGGTGCCGAAGCGCTCGTCGGGCTCGAGGTGGGCGCCCTCGGCCCACTCGTTCCACGCGTTCAGGAACACGATGGGTTGGTCGGGGTGCTCCGTCTCGGCGCGCTCGATGGCCCGGCGCAGCCACCAGTCGTAGGTC
>DATNKH010000766.1:0-10897 GCA_035603475.1 Thermoanaerobaculia bacterium | reverse complement strand
AGCCGCGGGCAGGGCCCGCGCCGCCGCCGTCCCGGAGTGAACCCCTGCATGCCAGCCGCCGATGGATGCTCGCCACTCGGCCACTCTATAACTCTCGCCTCCTCCGATCCGGCTTTGCCCGGACCCTGCTACGATCTCCCGCATGGCGGCAGAGACGTGGGGCGGCGGCGGCGGCGTGATCGGCGCGCCAAGGATGGCGGCACGGACGGCGGTGGCGCTGGTCGCGATCGTCGGGGCGGCGCTGCTCGCGAGCCCGGCTCCCGCGGCGTCGGCCGGGGATCGCGGCGCGGCCGACAGCCGCCCGCGGCAGGGCGGGCGGCCGGTGTCACCGTCCCTGAGCGCCGGAGACGCGGCCCCCGAGGCCATGCTCGAGACCCTCGACGGCGACCACATCTGGGTGTCCCAGCTGCGGGGCAAGGTGGTGGTGCTCGACTTCTGGGCCACCTGGTGCCGCCCCTGCATCGCCGCCCTGCCCAGCATGAAGCGGCTCGCGCAGGCTCACGGAGCTCAGCGCGACCGGCGCGATCGGCCCTTCGTGCTCATCAGCATCAGCGGCGACAGCAACGGCGCCAGGCTGCGCGAGTTCGTCGCCAACCACGAGCTGGTTTGGACCCAGTGCTGGGACGGCAACTCCGACGCGCAGCGGACCTACGGGGTGAAGAGCATCCCGACCTACTTCGTGATCGATGCGGTCGGCCGCATCGCCTACGTCAAGGCCGGCTGGGGTAGCGGCACCGAGCAGGAGCTCGACCGCCAGGTCGAGAAGGCGCTGGCTCAGGGTACCGCGGGCGCCGAGGCGCGCCAGGCCGCGGCGGGGAGGCGCTGATGGCCACGGCAGCCCCCGAGGAGCCCGCCGCGCCGCCCACTTCGCCCGCCGACCTCGACGCCTTCGCCCATCACTGGCAGGACGAGGCCGAAGCGGCCTACCTCTACCGCCTGCTGGCCGAGGCCGAGCACGACCCGCACAAGCGCGATATCTACTCGCGGCTGGCCCACGTCGAGGAGCGCCACACCCACATCTGGGGCGAGCTGCTCGCGAGCAACGGCCGGGCGCCGGCCAAGTTCCGGCCCGGGGCGCGCGCCCGGCTGCTGGCGCTGCTCGGACGCACGATGGGCCCACGGGTGCTGCTGCCCATGCTCCTCGCCGAAGAAGGCCGCGAGGTCCGCGGCTACCTCGAGATGCATCGCAGCCTGGCGCCCGGCGCCGTGGGACAGCCCGAAGCGCTGTTGCTGGCGCGCGAGTCGGCGGAGCACGCCACCACCCTGGGCGAGATCAGCGGCGGCGGCCCCGAGCCGTGGCACCGCATCGGCTCGGGAGGCTTCCTGCGCAACGTCGTGTACGGCTTCAACGACGGCCTGACCGCCAACTTCGGCCTGGTGGCAGGGGTCATCGGCGCCACGGCGGCGCAGGAGCGGTCGGTGATCGTGGCCGGCGTCGCCGGCCTCATCGCCGACGCCCTGTCGATGGGCGCCAGCGGCTACCTGGCCGCCAAGAGCGAACAGGAGGTCTACCAGCACGAGATCGGCATGGAGCGCGCCGAGGTCGAGCTGATGCCCGAGGTCGAGCGCGACGAGCTGGCCTTGATCTATGAGCTGAAGGGGATGGCCAAGGACGAGGCGCACCAGCTGGCCACCGAGATCATGGCCGACCCCAGGCGCATGCTCGAAGAGCAGGTGCGCGAGGAGCTCAAGATCGGCGAGCAGACCACCTCGGCCCTGCGCGAGGGCTGGACCACCGGCATCGCCACCGCCGTGGGCGCCATCATCCCGGTCCTACCCTTCTTCTTCGCCCACGGCCGCACCGCCATCGCCATCTCCTTCTCCGTCGCCATGCTCTCCCACTTCCTGGTCGGAGCCGCCCGCTCCATCTTCACCGGCCGCGGCGTCTTCCGCTCCGGCTTCGACATGTTCGTCGTCGGCATGGGCGTCGCCGCGGTGGGCTACGTCGTCGGCGAGTGGATCTCCCGGCTGCTCTAGCTGGCTTACTCCTTCTTTCCCTGGCTCACGGCCGCACTTTCTCACACTGGCTTGGCCTGCAAGGCGCGCGCGACGTTGCGCAATGGATAGCAAAAGCGGAGGAAACATGACTCTGAAGAAGTTGTCTGCGCGTCTCAAGATTGGCGTCCTACTCTTTACCATTGGCGCGGGGTCTTCGATCAATGCTGCCGCTGCGGATCATCCCGCCAAGCCCATCCAGAAGATAGCGGCAGTCCAGGCGCTTCCCGCTCCGGGGACGTACGAGATCGATCCGGACCACAGTTTCGCGTACTTCGGCGCTCGTCACCATGTGGTCGGGTTGGTGCGCGGCAGATTCGACAAGATTACGGGTACCATCACCGTATCGCAGGACCTGGCCAGCTGCAGCGTCGACGTCACGATCGACCCCTCCAGCATCAGCACGCAGGTCGGCGAGCGCGACGAGGACCTTCGCGGCCCCGCTTACTTTGATGTGAAGGTATTCCCGGCCATGACGTACCATGGTCGCGGCATCCGCCGTGTGTCTGGAACCTCCTGGACGATAGACGGCTCTCTGACCATTCACGGCGTGACCAAGGTAGTGCCGCTGACATTCACCTTCAACGGAGCGTTTGCCGATATCAAGCCCGGCAAGCCGGCGCGCGTGGCGTTCCATGGATCCGCGGGGACGAAGCGCGCCGATTTCGGCATGGGGGCGCGTGACAAAGGAGAAGTCGGACCATCCCCGGCACCGGACGTCGAGATCGAAATCGACGTGGAAGCCGACGCAAAAGTCCCATACCATCCGTTGCTCACGAGCCTACACGTAGGCTCCCTCCCTAAGCTGTGCAATAACCGCCAGAACCTCATCGAGACATCCCTCCTGTATGCGATCTGCAGGTCGCTTACCGCCTAAGAGGCGATGAGGCGAGAAGAGCCACAGCCTCGCTTCATCTGGCGTGTAGAGATCTGACAACTCTTCAAGGAGCCACTCAAGCGTAAGCAATCTCTGCAGGCGGTCGGGATGCGGCTCAACCTTGCCAGTATTCCACCGCGAGACCGTTTCAGGAGTTGTGTCAAGAAGCTGTGCTACCTCACGAGCGTTGATCCCTCCGCGGCTCTTTATGACATCGATTCTGTTGGCCAGCGCACTGGACATTGGCATCTCCTTCTCATTTAAGCCGGCGTAAAGACCATCAAGCACCGCGACGGTGCTGCATTCGGCGGCCCTCGGGAGGCCGAGAGAATAACTTAACACTGCCGTAGACGTTTACCATAGCACTGCCCTAGGCGGCGGCCATGACATCTTGATTGACATCACCATAGACATGCATGGCGGCGCAAGGCCCTAGCTGCGGAACACAGGGGGTCGCGGCCATCAGTCTCGGGTCTACCGGACGGTCGTCGTATGCTCTCGCCATGAGTGCCGAGGACCACGGCGCCGGAACGCCGCGTGCTCCTGGCCTGGAGGCGGCCGGAGCGCGGCCTGGCCTGGGCCCGGCGGCGGCGACGGGTGCCCCTGCCAACGGGGATGCGCGTGCCGATGCCGGCTGAGAGGAGACCTGCGATGAAGACTCGAACGGCGAGCAGCGAGAGCAGCGACCGGCGACAGCGGAAGCCGCGGACTCAGGGGCCGCGGACGGCCGGTGGGGTCGTCCCGATCTGCATGGCGGCACTGACGGCGCTGGCCGCGCTGGCCGCGCTGGCGGCGCCGGCAGCCATGGCGCCGGCAACGGCATCAGCGCCGCCAGCAGCCCCGGCGCCCGGGTCGGCCAAGGCCCCGGCCTCGCCCCCGGCACCGCCGTCGCCACTGGTGGACCGCATCGGCTCCACCGGCTTCATCGAGGTGCGGGCGCCCAGCCTGCCGGCGCTGCCGCTGCGCCAGAAGCTGCTCGCCTTCCACCTGGCGCAGGCGGCGATCCAGCTCGACCCGGTGTTCTATGACCAGATGTCGAGCTATGGCCTGACCGCGAAGCGCCTGCTGGGCGCCCTGGTCGAGGACCCGGGCCGGCTGCCGCCGGCGTCACGGCCGAAGATCGTCGAGTACGCCAAGCTGTTCTTCGCGAACCACGGCAACCACGACGAGACCACCAGCCGGAAGTTCCTGCCCGGCTTCACCGCCGCGGAGCTCCGCCTCGCCGCCGAGCAGGCCAGCGCCCGCGGCGCCCGCCTGGGCACCGCGGCCCAGCTGGCCGCCACCCTGCGCGAGCTCGCGGCGCCGCTGTTCGATCCGCAGTACCAGCCGGCGATCACCGACAAGAGCCCGGCCGGCGGCGCGGACATCCTGAGCGCCTCCAGCAACAACTACTACCAGGGCGTCGCCATGGGCGACCTGAAGGGCTTCGTCGAGGGCCACCCCCTCGACTCCACCCTGGTCAAGCGGGGCGGCCACCTCGTCGAGGAGGTGTGGCGCGCCGGCACCCCCGACGGCAAGGTCCCCCCCGGGCGCTACGCCGCGCAGCTGGCGGCGGTGAACCGCGAGCTGGCGGCGGCCGCGGGCTTCGCCGATGCCGGCCAGGCGGCGGTGATCCGCGCCCTGATCCGCTTCTTCCAGACCGGCGAACCCGCCGACTGGCGGGCCTTCAACGTTCTGTGGCTGCGCAGCAACCCGACCGTCGACTTCGCCTCCGGTTTCATCGAGGTGTACCGCGACGCCCGCGGCGCCAAGGGCTCGGCGCAGATGCTGGTGGCGATCAGCGACCAGCGGCTCGACCCTTTGATGCACAAGCTGGCCGACAACGCCGTCTACTTCGAGAAGCGGGCGCCCTGGGAGGACCGCTTCAAGAAGCTTGACGTCAAGCCGCCGGTGGGCAAGGCGATCGAGATCGTGGTCGAGACCGGGGACTTCCAGGTGAGCACCACCGGCGACAACCTGCCGAACGAGCAGGAGGTGCGCGAGAAGTACGGCACCAAGAGCCTGCTGCTGACCTCGGCGATCGATGCCATCAACGCCGTCCGCGGCGCCAAGGTGGCCGTCGAGTTTACGCCCGACCCCGACGAGGCGGAGCTGTTCGGCCGCTACGGCACCCTGGCCACCGTCATGCAGACCGCCATGCACGAGGTGATCGGCCATGGCTCCGGCAAGGTGCTGGTGCCGAAGGATCCCTCGACGTATCTCCGCGAGTATTACTCGACGCTCGAGGAAGCGCGGGCCGACCTCGTCGCCTACTGGGACGCCACCGATCCCAAGCTCGCCGAGCTGGGCGTCACGGACAGCCGCGAGGTCGCCCGGGAGATGTACCGCAGCCTCGCCAGGCAGGGCCTGACGACGCTCGCGCATTATCCGAAGGGTGACGCCGCCGAGGAGGACCACGACCGCGACCGGCTGATGATCGTCAACTACGCGATCGCGGAGGGCGCGCTGGCGACCGTGCGGCGGAACGGGCACTGGTACATCGAGGTCAAGGACTACGACCGGGTGCACGCGGCCGTCGGCAAGCTGCTGGCGGAGATCATGCGCATCAAGGCGCAGGGCGACTACGCGGCGATCAAGTCCCTGGTCGACAAGTACGGCACGCGGTTCGACCCGGCGGTGCGCGACGACGTGATCGCGCGCTACAAGAAGCTCGACACCCCGTCCTACTGGGCCGGCGTCTACCCGGTGCTGAAGCTGGTGCAGGGCCCCGCGGGGAAGGTCAGCGACGTCGCCGTCAGCTACGGCCACGACCTCCTGGCCCAGCAGCTGGCGTTCGCGGCGGAGAACGGCACGCTCGGTTGGCCTTGAGATCGCCGTGCGGCGGCGCCCGCTAGCCGCCGGTGGCCGCCGTCAGTCGAAGCGTGAGAGGCGAAAGACCGACGCGCTGCTGCCGGCGCTGCCGGCGAACACCTCGCCGCTGGCGACGTCGACGACCAGCGGCAGGCCGGCTACGGTCTCGAGGGTGACGGCGTCGCCGTTCACCACCGTGCCGTCTCCCTGCACCCTGCGCAGCACGAAGATGGCGGGCGGATGTGTCGTCGTGGGCGCCTGCTGCGCGCCCACCTCGAGGTCGCGGCCGGCGGCGATCTGCAGGAACCGGCCGCCGTGCGCTTGCAGGTAGACCCGGGCGCCGCTGCGCAGCGGATCGCCGGCGGGAGTCACGGCGTTGAGAGTCTCCCACGGTCCAACGCTCAACGAGCTCGCCCGCACGGCGCCGCCGCCGCCCCGGGGCGCCCCGAGGTACTGACCCGAGGGAGCACGGAAGGCCACCTGCCATTGCGCGCCCACCAGCCGCCGCTGCATGTCGCCCCACCACGGGGCCCGGACGCCGTCGGGCCGGATCAGCCAGTAGCCGTGCAGCTCGGCGACGGTGGGCCGTTGCTTCAGCGCATCGATGGTGACGTACGACTCGTTGTCGTAGACCTGCCAGTACACCGCGTACCGCACTCCCCAGCCCAGCGCCGCCTCGCTCAGCTCGTCGATCACCTCGCGGCGCAGCGCGCCGTCGTGCACCTGGTCCTTGGCCGCGCCGAACTCGCCGATGTAGATGTTGCGCCGGCCGTACAGAGCGCTGGGCGGGACCTTGGAGCGCAGGTAGTCGAGAGCCTGCGTCAGCACGGCCGGATCGAACTGGATGTCCCAGCTCGAGTAGGAGTAGAGGTCGGCGTGGGTGTAAGGGAGCACGTCGTTGGTGGCCGTCACTCGGCCGGCCATGGCGTCGGCGAGCTGATTCACCTCGGCCGCGTGCGCCACGCGCACGCCGCGCTCCCCCACCTCGGCGCGGGCGCGGGCGACGCCGTCCTGGCGCGCGTTCCACCAGTCGATCATGCCCTGCACGCTGATGGCGGGCGGGTCCTGCTGCGCCGTCAGACCGGCGCGGAGCAGGTGGTCCCCTTCCCAGTTCTGCAGCACGAAGGTCTTGCCGGTGCCGGCATAGGTGGTGAGCAGGTAGCTCGCCAGGTCGTGCATCTGGCCCGACTCGGCAGCGACGTCGGCGGCGGTCATGCCGGACAGGAACTGCGGCGAGTCGGTGACCGGCTTGACCACCAGCAGGTAGGTGGTGAACGGCTTGGCGAAGAGCGTCTGGAAGTAGGGCTTCTGGGCCAGCTCGACGACGTTGGCGGCGGGCGGCGTCCAATCGGAGTTGAAGGGATAGAGCGTGGCCACGTCGTTGGTCAGCCAGACCTTGATCACCCGCGTGCCGAAGACGAGCAGCTGATCGCCGCCCTCGTCGAGGTAGTCCTCCGGCGTGAAGTTGTAGAGTCCGCCGGCATGCGCGGCGCCGAGCACGTCCCGCAGGTCTTCGGCGGCCAGCCGTGGACCGAGCGCGACCCCGGCGGCGAGCGCCAGGGCGAAGGCCAGGGCAACCGCCGGCGCGCGGCGGTGGGAGCGATTCATATCTCTAGCATACGGTCGGTGAACGGTCATGATCTATGAGGTTTACGAGAGAGAGACAGAGTGTCTATGCCTAGTATAGCAATGTGTTTCGCACTCGGCAAGCCACCCGGTGCACCTCCCTCGCCAAGGCCTTTCCGGTCTAGCATGGCAGGGACCACGACGACGCCATAGGAGCTTGGAATGAACCGACCTTTTCTCCCCTTCCCTCGCCTGGCCCGACTTGCCTGGCTGGCGCCTTCGCTGGGCATGGCCCTGGCGATCGCCGGTGGCGCCGCCCCGGTGGTGACAACCACGCCGATCGGGCCAGCCGCGGCGGCCGCGCCGGAGGCAACCGGCGCCGCCCGCAAGAGCGCCGAAGCGCTGTTCAGCCGCTACGTCGACCTCGAGCACGCTTTCAACCCGGCGCTCGTCGACCTCTACGCCCCCGGGGCGCATATCCAGAGACGGGTCATCGTCCCCGGGCAGCCGCCGAAGGTCGACAACTGGGCCGGCGCCCAGTACAAGGAGCTGCTGCGCACCGGGCTCGCGAAGGCCAAGAAGACGGGGCAGGATCTCAACTTCTACTCTGCCGTCACCTACCTCAGCGAAGGCAACCGGGTGCGGATCAAGGCCCGCCGTTATGCGCAGCTGGAGAACATCGTCACGCCAGTGGAGATCCTGGTCGGTCCGGACCTCTCCGGATCGTGGCGGATCTTCGAGGAGCTCAGCGAGGACCACCCCCCGGTCGCCGCCCTGCCGCGGAAGCCTTGAACCCGGGAGCGGCGGAGGCGCGGGCCGCCGCCAGCCGCGCGCCGGCGCCGTCGAGCAGCTGGCGCGCACGCTCGGCGCCACGGCGGGCACGCTCCGCTTCGCGCCGCGCCTCGCCGGCACGCTGCCTCGCTTCCGCCGCCTCGCTCTCGGCTGCCACGGCCGCGCTCTCGGCGGCCGCGGCCGCGGCGGCCAGCCGCTCCGATTCGGCCGCGGCTTGTTGCACAGCCGTCTCGGCCTCGGCCAGCCGTGCTCGTTGGCGCTCGCGCGCCTGTTGCAGGAAGGCCCGGTCGCGCTCGCGCCGCGCCTGCTCCTGGCGCTCCCGCGCCGCCTGCAGTCGAGCTCGAGCCGCGTCTCGCGCGGCGGGGTGACGCGCCGGCGGCTCCTCCTTCTCAGGCAAGAGCCGCGGCGCCCGCCCGCCACGCCGTGACTCCGCCCCGGCCGCGGCCGGCCGCGGCTCCGGCCGCCGGATGGGCCCGCGGGCGGCGCCCTTCCCGGCAGGCTCTTCCCCGGACGTTGCGCGCTGGCTGGCGCCGCCGGCCGCGGCTTGCAGGCCCGCCAGCACCTCGAAGCCGGGAGGCTCGAGGTCGTGGTCGAGCCAGCCGCGCGCGACGGCGCTCTCGGCGCCGGCGGTGTACGCCAGCGCTTGTAGATTGGCGCCCAGGCGGTCGGCCGTGCCGGAGCTCACCGGACTGCCGCTCGCGCCGAGCAGCTCGAGGCCGCGCCGGCGCAGCTCCTCGATCAAGGTCCTGGCTTGGCGCAGGGCGTCGCGCAGGCGCGCCGCCGCGGCGGTGGACGCGGCACCGCCGCCGAGCGCCTGGCGCTGCGCCTGCCGAGCCTGCGCGCCGGCGGCGAGCAGCGCTCGGAAGCGCGCCGGTTCGAGGCGCATCAGCCGGCTCGTCGCCCACGCCGAGGCAGTGGGTCGAGGCAGCGCCTTCACCGCGGCAGCGGCGTCGCGGCGCCCCTCCCGGCGCAGGCGCGCGGCGAGCTCGTTGCGCGCTCCCGTGAAGGCGCCAGGCGGCAGAGCGTAGAGCCTCTCGAGCTCCCCCTGCAGTTGCTTGTCGTCCGCTCCTCGTCGTGCCATCCGCGGCGATCGTATACCTTGGATTGAATGGGTTCTCGGCCGCGCCCGGTGGGGGCCGTGGGCATGGGGACGGCGTGTCCTTTCATCCGGACAGCCCGTACGGCCGGCGCCCTGCTGCCGCGCCGCCCCCGCCACGCGCCGTCACGCTTCCGTGTCGAAGACAATAAGCCTCGGTGATTCAGTAGCTTGCGCCACCTGAGCCGGAGTGCCGCCGAGGGCACCCGGACATCGGCATGCTTCTTGCGATTAACCGATCGTGAGGCGCCGGCCTCCGCTGCGCGGCCCGGCGCCGGTTCACCACATCCACGCGGCGGCCCCTCCTCCAACGCGCAGCTCGCAGACGCCGCCGCCTCAACGAGGTGAGATATGAGAACCACAAGAATCACGTTGAGTGCGTTGCTTCTCGCGGGCGCCTTGAGCATCGCCGCCGCGGCGCAGCCGCCGGCGCCGGCGCTGATGCAGCCCGCCCTGAACGCCGCCATCGCGGTGGGCGTCGGCGTGGGAGTTCACGGCACCGTGGGCGTGGATTTCTTCTACAGCAACCTGGCGCCCTACGGCTACTGGGTCAACCGCCCGAGCTACGGCTGGGCGTTCGTGCCGCGGCACATCCGCCACGGCTGGCGCCCCTACTCTGCCGGCCGCTGGGCCTACACCGACTACGGCTGGACCTGGGTGTCGTCCGAGCCCTATGGCTGGGCGACCTATCACTACGGCCGCTGGGACCTCGATCCGGACTACGGCTGGTCGTGGATCCCCGGCACCGACTGGGGACCGGCATGGGTGTCGTGGCAGGAAGGTGACGGCTACTGCGGCTGGGCGCCGTTGCCTCCGGCCGTCGGCTGGAGCGTCGGCGTCGGGTTCGGCGGCTTCAACCTTGGCGGCGGGATCGATCCGGGCTGGTACAACTTCGTGCCGGAGCGGTCCTTCCTGGCCGTCAACGTCGGCCGCTTCGCCGTGCCGCCGGACCGTAACGTGGGCATCTTCCGCAACACCACCAACATCACCAACTTCCGGGACGTCGGCGGCCGCGTCTTCAACGGCTCCATGTCGGTGCAGCGCGCCTCGCAGGTGACCGGCCAGCCGGTGCGCCAGCTCCGGTTGGCGAACGCGAGCGATCCCAGGGTCGCCCGGGTGAGCGGCAACAGCGTGGCGATGTTCCGCCCGGCCTCGGTGGTCCGGCAGGCGAATGCCCCTGACCCGACGCGGGTCGCACCGCGGTCCGTCGCGACCGGACGCGTCGCCCAGCAGCTCGTGGCGCAACGGCGCACCGAAGCCGCCCAGTTCAACACCCGCGGCAACCAAGGTCAGGCGCCGCGGTCGGCGGCGAATGCCGGCGCGCGGACGGCGCCAGCCCCTGCGGGCCGGAACGCCGCGGGCGTGACGCCGGGGTCGCGGACCCAGCTCCAGGCACAAGCACGGCGCCAGGCCGCTCCGATGGGCCGGCAGTCGCCGCAGGCCCTGGGGCGCAACGGCCACGGCCAGGTGACCCCGCCGCCGCAGCGGACCCGGGGCGGCACGCCGCCCAGGACCGGCGCGCGGGCACAGCAGGTCCACCAGTACGTGCCGCCGCCGCAGCATCAGCAATCCCAGCTCCGGCGCCAGTCCGCACCGTCGCAGCAATTCCAGCGGCGGTCGGCGCCGGCGCCGCAGCGCCAGGCGCAGCTCTCGCGGCCGTCGCCGCCGCCCCAGCGCCAGCAACAGGTGATGCGGCCATCGGCGCCGCCGCAGCGTCCTGCCCAGTTCCAGCGCCAGGGCCCGCCGCCGCAGGCCCCGCGGCAGGCGGCGCAGGCGCCGCA
>DATNKH010000765.1:0-2139 GCA_035603475.1 Thermoanaerobaculia bacterium | reverse complement strand
CGGGCAGCAGCGGCAGCAGCCCGAGGAGCGTCTCGTAGCCCTTGAAGGGCACCGGGTTGAACATCGCCAGGCAGCCGCGGCCGGGCGTGCGCTCGACCCGGTACTCCGCCTCGCGGACCAGCGGATAGAGCACCGTCGCCTGCAGCCCCAGCTCCTCGCGCAGCCGGCGCGCCACGAAGCGCGAGCAGCAGATCAGCTCGACCGGCAGCTCGGCGGCATGCGCCACGCCCATCGCCGCGAAGTTGGATGCCGAGTGCACGTACCACAGGGCGCCGAGGCCGCGGGCCGCCGCGCGGCGCACCGTCGCGAGCGCCCCGTCGCCCTGGACCAGGCAGACGGTCGGCCGGAAGGCGTCGGCCACCTCGTCGAACGCCTCGCCCGGCCGGTCGACCGCCAGCACCGGGTAGTCGAGGTCGATCTCCCAGCGGCCCGGGGAGCAGCGCAGGGCGCGGATGCCGATGGCCGCGAAGTCGATCAGGTTGGGATAGCGGTCGACCGCCGAGCGGTCCTCGCCGTCCGCCCCGGCTCCCCGGCCCATCAGGGCCGCGCAGGCGCAGCCCGGCTCGCGGCTGACGGCGCGGAGCAGGTCGTGCGCGACGCGCGGACCGCCGTTGTAGGAGAGCGGGTAGGCGCTGCCGGTGAACGCCAGCAGGACCCTGGTCATCTGCCGGCCGCCTCGCAGAGAGAGCCGTAGAGCCTTTCGAGGGAGCGCACCATGGGCGCCAGCTCGAACGCCGGGGCGACGCTCGCCTGGCCGCCGCGCGCGAGCGCCGCGCGCAGCTCCGGGGCGGCGAGGAGGTGGAGCATGCCGGCGAGGATCTCCTGCGAGCTGCGGAAGCCCACCAGCCAGGCGTTGCGGCCGTGCTCGAGCAGCTCGGAGGCGACCCCCGAGGCGGTGACCAGCGCGGGGACCCCTGCCGCCAGCGCCTCGACGTAGACCTGGCCGAAACCCTCGGCCCAGGGGTCGACGGGCGCGTGCACGAAGAGGTCGAAGAGCGGGTAGAGGGAGGCGATGTCGTCCTCGAAAGGGATCTCGACGTAGCTGGCCGGCGGCAGCTCGGCCAGCTGGCTCGCGATCGGCGGGTAGTCGCCGCGGGCATTGGCCAGCACCAGCTTGGCCGCGGGGTACTGCCGGAGTAGCTCCGCGAACGCGGGGACGATGTAGTGCACTCCCTTGTGCTCCACGTAGCGGGCCACGACCCCGATCACCGGCCAGGCTCCCGCGACGCCGTACTTGGCGGCGAGCGCCTGCACCGCGGCGGCGGGCGGCCGGCGGAAGCGTTCGAGATCGAACCCGTGGTGGATCAGCCGCACCTTGGCGGGGGCCACCTTCTCCCACTCGACGAGGACCGTGCGCACCATGCGGTCCGGGGCGACGATCGCGGTGGCCAGGGCGTTGAACAGGCGGTCGTAGGCGACGCGGTGAGGGAAGAAGCCGTGGTTCGCGACGCTGTGCCGGGTGTAGACGCGCACCGGCACGCCGGCCAGCAGGGCGCCCCAGAGGCCCGCCATGCAGCCGGGGAAGAAATGCGTGTGCACGATGTCGATCCGGTGCTCCCGGCAGTGGCGGCGGACGGCGGCGATGGCGGCGGGCAGGCTGCGCAGGCCGCGATACCGGAGGTGGCGGTAGGGGATCCCGCGTTCTCGCAGGAAGGGGGCGAGGGCGGGCTCGCCGGCGGTGACCAGCAGGAAGGAGAGATCGAAGCGCTCGCGGTCGAGCTCCTCGCAGAGCCACTCGAAGCAGAGCCAGCGCACCTGCATGGCGACGACGTGGAGCACGCGCAGCTGGCGCCCGCCGCTCACGCCTGGGTAGCCTCCGGCTCGCGCGGCGGTCTGCCGTCGACGCAGGCGACCCAGCTGCCGTCCGCCAGCGGATGGGCGTCGAGGTGGTGCATGCTGCGGCCGCTCCAGGGGCTGTCGCCGGGGGAGAGCACCGGGCTCTCCGGCAGCTCCTCCTCGCGGTAGCTCTCGGCCGTCAGCTCCGTGACCCGGAAAGCCCGCACCCGGGTGCCGTAGTCCGGGTAGCAGTCCTGGGCGAAGCGCACGATGTTGCCGTCCCAGAGGCCCACCCTGCCCGCCGGCCTGGCGCGGCGGGCGTCCCCGGCCACGATCGGGCTCGCGGGGTGCTCGTGCCAGGGC
>DATNKH010000764.1:0-14537 GCA_035603475.1 Thermoanaerobaculia bacterium | reverse complement strand
CCGCCGGTCCGGGGACCGACGTAGAAGGCCACGTCCGGGCTGAAGGATGTGCGGTTCGGCAGGTGTACCAGGAACGCGGCATGGTCCGTGTACGCGCGGCCGGTGCCGGTGCGTCGGGCGTAGTCGCGCACGGCGACGAAGATCTCGCCGGCCGCGCTGCTCGGCAGGTCGCCCGTCGGCGACATCATCACCAGCTCCCCCCTGACCAATTCGGCCTTCTGGTGGTGCGGGAGCCGGTAGAGGTCGCCCACGGTGGCCGCGCGCTTCGACGTCATTCCTCGATGCTAGCACCCCCAACCGACGCACGGCTCCCCCCTACCTGACATGACGGAAAAGCAGAGCGTGCGGACACGAGCTCATGACGGCGCAGAGCCGGTCCTCGTGGCGGTTGAAGCTCTCCTCCTCGGCTGGGGGACCTACATCCCACTGAAGCGTGTGCGCGGGCGACCTGACCTCGTCGGGCTTACTCGACCGTGTACGTGTAGACGCCGTTGAACAGGGTGCCGGCGTAGAGCTTCCCCCGTTGCTGCGGATCGAGCACCAAAACGCCGCCGAGGTTGAAAGCGTTTAGCACGAAGTCGGGCAAGCCGCCGACGATCGGATGCCAGGTCTTGCCGCCATTGGCGCTGCGATAGATGCCAAAGGCGCCGGCGGTGTAAACGATGTTGGAGGAGTGAGGATCGATCGCAATGACGGTCGGGGGCGAGTTGGTGAACTCTGCGAGCGGCAGCTTGTGGTCGAGCTCGATCCAGGTGTTGCCGCCGTCGGCCGTGCCGAACACCCCGTTGGTCCCGGCCAGGAAGACCCGGTTCGCGTCGGTCGGATCGATCGCCAGCGCCACGGCAAAGACGCGCGGGATGCGGAGCCGCCGCCAGGTCACCCCGGCGTCGGTGCTCTTGAAGATCCCCGCGTTGGTCAAGGCATAGAGGGTGGCAGGAGCCGAGGGAGCGACCGCGATCTGCAGGGTCTGTCCGGGGAGTGCGAGGGAGCTCCAGGTGTGGCCGCCATCGGTGCTCTTGAGGGCCAGGCAACGACCGGGGACGGCGTAGGGGCCAGCGGCGTAGAGAGTGTCAGGATGCGCTGGATCGATTGCCAGTTGTGCCACTCCGTTGCAGGGCGTGGTCAGGGCCTCCCAGGTGTTGCCGCTATCGAGGCTCTTGGCCAGGCCGGTCACGGATACCGCGTAGAGGGTCGTCGGCGTCACCGGATCGATGACCAGATTCTGGAGGTCGGCCAATGGCGGACCGATCGGGCGCCAGCTCAGGCCGCTGTTGCCGCTCCTGAAGAGGGACGGCGCGAGCGTCGGGTCGACCAGCACCGCGGCGTAGAGGATCCGGGGATGCACGGGATCGACCGCCAGGGCGACAGTCTGGGTGGCCGCCAGGCTGTGGCTCGCCGCCTGCCAGGTCGCCGCGGCGTCGACGCTCTTCCAGGCCCCCTGCGAGGTGCCGGCATAGACCGTCGACGAGGCACCCGGTGCGGCGGCCAGCGCCTGCGCGTTGCCCGGTGCCGCCGCTGCGGCCGTCCAGGTCGCGCCATGGTCCGAGCTCACCGCTGGCCCGGCATAGACCACTCCCGATCCGACTGCCACCGGGTAGGAGCACGGGCACGGGCCTTGGTACGCCCAGGATGCCGCCATGTCCGTGCTGCGCTGGAAACAACCGACATTGCTCGAGTCGAGGTAGGAGAAGTACACGGTGGCTGGCGTCGTCGAGGGGTCCACCACGACTTGCTCGGCGTTGGGCAACGACTCGGTGAAGGAGGGCAGTCCGTTGTCCGCCTCGCTCCAGGTCTTGCCGGAATCGATGCTGCGCACGAGGATCCCGGGATCCGAGGCGAAGGCGTACAGCGCCGTGGCGGCGGGAGAGGAATCGACGGCGATGCTGGTCACCAGCCCGACCTCGAAGTTGAGCGCGGTCCACGAGCGGCCCCCGTCGGTGCTCTTCCAGATCCCGCCGGTCGCGCCCGCATAGAGAGTCGATGGCGAGCGAGGATCGATCGCCAGGGACAGGATCGGGTTGGGCCCGCCCGGCTCCGGAACGGGCGACCAGGTCGCCCCGGCGTCGACGCTCTTCATCGTGGAGGTGAGGGAGATCTCGTACACCGTCGCGGCAGTCTGCGGGTCCGCGACCACCGCCATCACCAAAGGATCGATGCCCCGGCTCGCCCGCACCCAGGTCGCGCCGCCGTCCTCGCTGCGGAAGAAGCCGCCACCGGCCCCCACGCCAGCGCCCAGCGCCGCAGATACGGGCGGGCCACTCCCCGCGTAGACCAGGGAAGGCTGCGCCGGCGAGACCGCAAGGGCGACGACCGACCCTCCGTCGGGCCCGAGCGGTGTCCAGAAGTTGACCCCGGCGTGGGCCGGCCAGGCCGCGGCGGCGAGCGCGAGGGCGAGCAGACCGGTAAGCCGAAAGGCGGGAAGTCGCAACTGGTGTACGGGGTGGCGCATGGGTCGTCCTCCGGAAGACATAGAACATCTATGCCTTAATCTAGCCCTCGCAGGTCCCCGTGTCAAGGACCGCCAGGCCGGCCTGGTCCGGGCCAGGCAGTGAGGGCGGATCGCGGATCAATGGGGGTGCGGCGGCGCGGCGGCGAGCGCTGCCGGGTCGGGCAACGGCACGGCGTAGAGCATTCCGCGCAGGGTGCCGACCAGGAGGTTGCGGTCGTCCGAGAGGCCCAGTCCGCGGACGACGCCATCGACGTGTAGGCGCAGGACCTCGGCACCGTCGGTCAGACGAAATCCCGCGATCTCGCCTTCCGGGCTCCCGGTGAGCACGACTCCATGCCAGACGAGCGGCTTGAAGGCGGACCACTCTCTTGGCGCGCGCTGGCGCCATCGGACGCCCCGGAGCGCTGGATCGAGACATGCCATCGTGTCAGGAGTTGATTGGGTGAGGATGCACTCGCCGGTCGCGACAATGGTGCCATAGGCGGCTCCGTCGACCTCCGCCGTGGCCTGAACCGCTCCGGTGGCAGAGCTCAAGCGATAGATGTGGCCCTTCGTCCCACCAATATAGAGAGCATCGCCCGACAGGGTCATCGAGGTGTTCAGGTCGGTGCCCAGGTCCCGCTTCCAGATCAGCCGCCCTGACGCGACGTCAAGAGCGTAGATCTCACCAGTCCTGGCCGCGAAGAACAACCGGTCA
This sequence comes from Thermoanaerobaculia bacterium, assembly GCA_035603475.1. Classification (GTDB taxonomy): domain Bacteria; phylum Acidobacteriota; class Thermoanaerobaculia; order Multivoradales; family UBA5704; genus JASLEW01. The sequence continues at coordinate 11,391 of DATNKH010000764.1, read as the reverse complement.
CCGGACAGCGCCGGCGAGCCCGGCGGGCGTTCGCCGGCAGGAGTGCGGGGGGCCTTGTCGAACGTCCAGTTGCGCCGTCCCGTCGCGAGGTCGAGCGAGACCACGTCGCCCCGCATGCTCACGACGAGGACCTCGTTCCCGTGCCGCACGACGTCGCTCATCGCGCCGCCTGCCAAGGGTTCCTTCCAATGCACGTCGCCCGTCTGGCGAGAGAAGGCGTAGACGCAGCCCTGGGGTTCCACGTCCGTGCCGACGACGACCAGCTCCTCGGTGATCAGGGCGTCGCCATGGAACTGCGCCGGCGGGCCGTCGACGCGGGTATCATAGAACCAGCGCACCTTTCCCGATTCTCGCTCCAAGGCATAGAAGGTGCCGCCGCACGAGCCAACGAACACGAGATTGCCCGCGACCGCGGGGGTGGAGAACACTCAGCCCCGGGTGTCGAAGCTCCAGGAGACCTGCGCGGGCGCGGCCGCGGCACGGCCAGCACCGAACAGTGCCATGGACAAGAGGACCGGCATCGATCGCTTGATGTGCATGCTGCACCTCCAGTTGGTTCAATGGTAGCAGCGATCAATCACCGCCAGGAAGACGAAGACGAACAGCGTGGCCGTGATCGCGGCGAGCCACGGACCGGCGTCTGCGAGTGACCGGCGGCCGGCCAGGAATCGCGGCTGGAGGAGCAAGGCGGCGGCCGGCGCAATGGGCAGGAAGTACCGCCCCTGGACGCCTTGCAGGTCGTGACCCGGCTCGGTCCACGACACGTACTGCGACACCAACACCAGGAATGCGACGGTGGTCACGCTGATCAGCAGGAGCCAGCGTTGCCGGCTGCTCGGTAGACCCGAGGCCTCCGCGTCGAGCAACAGCATCAGGACGATGAGGAAGAGATCAGCGTAGATGATGACCGGCGACACCCCGATGTCGAGCCAACCGAGAAGAGCTCCCATGGCCTCCATCAGGTACAGCTGCCAGCTCTGGGCGACGTCGCGCGCCAACACCTGCAGAACGCTCAGGGGGTGCGCCACCAGGGAGTGCATCTGGACGGCGGGGTCGACGTCGGGGCGCATGGCGACCGGGATGCGCTGCCAGCAGACGATCGAGAACAGCACGGCGGCGAGCGCGATGGCGCCGTAAGACATCAGGAAGCGACGACGAGACGGAGCGCTGAAGCGTTCGGCGGGGATCGACAGCGGCAGCAAGAGCAGCGGGATGTATGGCAGCTTGGTGAGCGCCAGGGCCGCCGCCGCACCGATGAGAGCGGCGAGGTCGCCCCCGCGCAGCGGCCGGGAGCCCGACGAGGCCGCGGCGACCAGGCCAACGAAGACACAGGCGGCGGTGAAGGCAGCGGCGTCTGCCGACAAGGAGGCGCGGAGGGTGATGGCCATGGGCGTCAGTGCGATGAGCATCTGCACCCAGCGGCCGGTGGGAAAGCGGCGGATCGCCAGTGCGATCAGCAGGCTGCTTGCCAACAGGTTGGCGAGGCGACCGAGATAGAGCAAGAGCAGCGGTCCGGCTCCGCACCACCGGCCGACGGCGATCGCCAGGGCCGGGGCCGCGTAGGGGAGGAAGGGCGACCAGGCAGTACCCCGAAAGTCGACGAAGAGTCGATCGTCGGGAGCGAGGGGATATCGGAAAGCGCGGAGAATCGTGGCGGGCTGCGAGGTCGCACCTGGCCCGGCAGGCAGCTCATGCTCGAGCGTGAGCAGGCTGCGAGGCAGTTCGGCGCCGACTGTTCCGGACGTGTAAGCGCCCCCGGGCGAGGTGTGGACGACCTCGGGCCAGAGGTGGCCGCGGCTCACGTCGTAAGCGCGACGAAAGTGAGAGGGCTCATCGGCCACCCAGAACGGCGGCACCAGGAAAACGAAGACGAGACCACCGAGCAATCCGCACCAGAGAAACACGCGGTGCGGGACAAGGTTGGCACGGAACCCTGAGACCAGCCGAGCCAACATCGGGATCGCGGCCATGGGTCGCCTTCACGCTCCGGAGTCGACACTCAGTAGTTGCCCATCGGCCAGGTCCGACTCCGACCGATGAAGGTGGGTGTGGTGCCCCCTTCGCTGGACCTGCCAGGTCGCCCGCCGGGTGAGATCCCGCAGCGCCATCGCGAAGACCATGAGGAAGGGCAATGATGCCTGGAGCAGGAATCGGTCCCAGGTCGCGGTGACGATGAAGTGAGGATCGACCGCGATGGTCGCGTAGAGCCAGCCGATTGCCAAGGGGGCTCCGGCGAGCAGCAGCAGGGCGCGCGCCGGGCGCCGCCGCACTCCTCGCCATCCGGCTGCCACCACGAGCGGCGCGACCCACCAGAAAAGGCCCCAATCGGCGTAGGTGAGCATCTCGGCCCCGGCGTCGTGGGCCAGCCTCGGAAGGCGGGTGAGGAGCCCCGGCCAGAGGAGCGGCCAAGAGGTCAGTCGCGTGAAGCTCTCGAAGCCCCCGGCAATGCCGGCGCGCCACGAATGGAGCAGGGCCAACGCCAAGAAGACGGGCAGGGACGCCAGCGCCAGCATGGAGCGCCGGCGCCGCCAGATCTCGCGGCGGCGTGCGCCCGGGGTCGACAGCAGTGGCACGACGGCGGCGACGAGGAGTGCGAGCGGGCCCAGGATCTCTCCTTCCGCCTTCGTCAGTATGGCCGCTGCGAGGAGGATGCCGGCCGCCAACCCTGCGGAGAGCCTTCCCCGAAGGTCGAGCAGCAACAGGGCGCCTCCGCCCACGAAGCACGCGAGCGGGAGATCGCTGTAAGCTGACGCCGCACCGCCGGCGCCGGCGAAAGCGGGGAAGCTGAGCATGGCGGCCGCAAGTGTCGTCCACCCCGCCGCCTCTTGACCCGCGTAGGAACGCGCGCCGCCCCAGACGAGCAACAGCCAGACCGGTAGGAAGGCGGAGTACATGGGCCGGAAGGCATGATGATCGACACCCGCGCGGGTGACCTCGAGCACGGCCACCTGCGCGACCGGCATCAGCAGGGGATACCACGGGCAGGTGACCCACCACTTTCCTTCCTCGAGCACGCTGGCGTCGACGCTGCCCTCGGCTCGGAGGTAGCGTGCCTGCGTGCTCCAGATCAGGCGCCCGTCCCAATCCAGCAAGGGTGCAGTCAGCGCGTCACAGAAGCCGGCCGCCGTCACCGCCACTCCGACGATCAGCGCGAGCCTCGCTGCCAGCTTGGTGGCGGTGGGCGGCGGCGAGGGTGACGCGCTGCGCCGCTCGCGGCGCCGGCGGCGCCAGGCGCCAGCCGCTCCGGCCAGGGTCGGGATCGCCGCCACCGCGAGGATGGCCGGGGAACGGAGAGGGATGGCGAACCAGTGCGACAGCGCGTACAGCCATCCCGCCGTCCAGGCGACGCCGAGAAGATAGCCGTAGGCGAGGCGCCTTCCTGGCGGCAGCTGACGCAGGGTGGGCAGGAGCTCTGCCAGCCCGCTTCCCGGAGCAGCGAAGAGGGCGACGCCGGCAAGGCCGCGCAGCGCCTCACCCGGGACCACGCTTGGCCTCCAAGAGCTCGAGAAACTCCCGGCCGCTGAGCAACCGTGATGGTCCGCCGGGGTACGCGACGACCACCCCGCGCGCGGCGGGTGGGAGCTTCCAGGACAGGCGCGGCGCACGCTCCATCTCGCTCAGCCTGCCCAGGAAGACCGCACGGCGCGGTGCGAGCTCGAACCTCACCCAGTAGGCCTCGGCCTGAAGCTCCTCACCGCCGTCGACGAGCAAGTACTCGCCATCCTCGGGGATGGCGTGGCGGATGGAGTCGAGCGCGGCGACGGTGGCGGCACCCAGCAGCCGCACCCGCGCCCCGCGGGCATCCTCGCCAAGCGACAGCGTAGCGCGGCCCACTCGGCGCAGTGTCCGCACCGCCGTCAAGGGCAGGCCCGCGATCAGCGAGAGCAAGAAGGCGGCGAGCGCCAGGCGGCGAATGCACCAGCGCCCTTGCCACCATCGTTCCATCGGTCGAGTGTCTGTGTTCGCTGACGAGACGCAGCAACGATCCCCGGCTTGCCTGGTCACCGGGCTCGGGCCCTCCAGCAGTGGGTGTGGCACCGAGAGCTGCTATCTTATCTTCAGGTGCACCTGCCGCGTGCCCCCAGCAAGGCCGGAGAGGGAATGAAGCGCGGGCCCATCAAGACGCTGATCCGAGGATGCGCGACGTCGGCGCTGATCCTGGCGGCCATCTCGGTCCCGGCCCCGGCTGGCGCCTCCGCGCTCGCGGTCGGCCAGGCGCCCGGGGCCGCGGCCTCGTCGCCGCCCGCTGCCGCCGCTCCTCCGGCCGCGGTGCCGGGTGCCTCTCCCGATGTCGCCGACGAGTCGCTGGTCGAGTCGATCGAGGTCCGCGTGGTCGGCATCGACGTCGTGGTGCGCGACCGATCGGGCAAGCAGGTCACGGGCCTGACGCGAGACGACTTCGCGCTCCTCGTGGACGGCCGGAAGACGGAGATCACCAACTTCTACGCCCTGGGCGATGCCGGCGGTCCGCCGCCGGCCGCGACGGCCGCGACGGCCGCGACGGCCGGCCCGGCATCCGTCCCGTCGCCGGCCGCCGATGCCGGCGGCGTGGCGAAGCGCGAACGTCTCGACCTGGTGATCTACGTCGACAACGCCAACCTTCATCCCTTCGACCGCAACCGCATCCTCGAGCAGCTGCGCTCCTTCCTCCAGCACACTCTCGGCCCCGGAGACCAGGTGCTGCTGGTCACCCACGACCTCGGGCTGCAAGTGCGCCACGCGTTCCGCGACAGCCCGGGCACACTCGGCGCGGCGCTCGACAAGCTGAAGAAAGAGACGGCGTGGGGACTGAACCACGACTTGGCGACCCGCCAGGCCATGGAGCAGATCCAGATGCTCGGGTGCAACCGGCTCGACGAGGCCCAGGCCATCGCGCGCGCGCATGCCGACGCCGTGTTCGCCGACGTGAAGATGACCTATGCCAGCCTCTACCACCTGATCCAATCGCTGGGTGGGATGGAAGGGCGCAAGGCGCTGCTCTACGTGAGCGATGGCGTTCTCACGCAGGTTGGCAACGACGTCTTCGGCCAGATCGAGGAGATGTGTGGCCACGTGAACCGGTTCGCCAACCTGAAGCTGGATGCATCGGCGCCTCTCCGCGAGGTCGCGGCCATCGCCAACGCCAACCAGGTGACGTTCTACACCCTGGAAGCCTCCGGCCTTCGCAACTACGTCTCGTCCGAGGACTTGCGCCCCCTCGTGTCGTTCGAGCTGAGCCGCATGATCGACGCCGACCGCCAGGACTCGCTGTCCAGCCTGGCCCGCGAGACGGGTGGGCGCGCGGCGCTCAATGGCAGCGACTTCACCCGCGACCTCGCGGAGATCGCCGCGGAGCTCGACGGCGGCTACTCGCTCGGCTTTACCCCGCCCCATCCCGGCGACGGCAAGATCCACCAGCTCGAGGTCGAGGTCAGGCGGCCGGGCCTGCGGGCCAGCTATCGGCAGAACTACCGCGACCGCTCGGCCGCCGAGCGCCTGGAGGGCCAGGTCGAGGCGGCGCTGATCCATGGCGACGCGGACAATCCGCTCGCCGCGTCGCTCGCGGTCGGGCCGGCGGCGCCTGCCGCGCACGGGCGCGTGCTGGTGCCGGTCCAGGTCCGGGTGCCGTTCGGCAATCTCGCCTTCGTGCCACGGGAGGACGGGCGCCACGGCCGGGTCAGCATCTTCGTCGGCAACATGGACGCGCGGGGCGGCATGTCCCCGATCCAGCAGGTGCAGCTGCCCTTGCACATCCCCGATGCCGACCTCAAACGGGTCCTGGCCAGCCATCTAGGCTACGACGTGAAGCTGTCGCTCGCCCCCGGCCGCCAGCGGATCGCCTTCGTGGTCCGCGACGACGTGGCGCGAGTCTCCGCGAGCTTGATCCAGGAGCTCGACATCGACAAGGCAGGCCACGCCACCGCCCACGCCGCCAAGCCTCCGAGCTCGAGATAACAGGCGACAGCATGTGCGGGCGCACGAACCCTTCAGTAGGAGATGAGGTCGAGTCCGGGCGACGTCGAGGAAGTCCGCACGAACACCCCGGCATTCGCCGTGCCTACGAACAGGCGCGTCGGCGAAGAAGGATCGAACTCCAGGGTCAGGGCCTCGTCGCAGACGAGCCCCTCGTCGAGCCGCACCCAAGGGCCGCCGGCGACACTGCGGGACACGCCGCCTGTACCCGTCGCATAGAGGGTGGCGGAATCCCGAGGGTCCACCGCCATCGGGTGGTGGCTGCGGAGCTCGAACTGGAAGGGCTTTCCGACGCCCGGGAAACTGGTCCAGGTTGCCCCGCCGTCGGTGCTGCGAAAGATGGTGGCGGCGCCCGCGGCGTAGACGACTTGCGGGGCGCTCGGAGCCACGGCGACCCAACTCAAGCACTCCTGTCCAGGTGAGCTCAAGGCCTTGGTCCAGGTGGCGCCGGCGTCCGTGGTCTTGAAGATTCCGACGCAAAAGGCAGCGGCGTAGAGCGTATCGGGAACCGCGGGATCGAGCGCCAGCTCCTGGACGTCAAGGCCATTGGGTGGGCCGGGGAGCGACAGCTGCGCCCAGCTCGCACCGGCGTCGGTGGACTTCCAGACGCCGCGCACGATGTCGCCGCCGGGAGAGATCTGCGTTGCCAGGTAGAGCGTGCGCGAGTCGCGCGGGTCGACGATCAGGTCTTCTGCGTCATTGGCAGGCAGCCCGTTCCCCAGCCCGGTCCAGGTGGCGCCGCCATCGATGGTCTTCCAGACGAGCTGCCTCGCGATGCCGCCGCGGGGGGTGTTGACGACGGCATAGACGGTGGCCGAATCGTTCGGGTCCGAGCTGATGGCGTTGACCTGCAGGTCGTTGGCCCCCCCCACCTGTTCCGCGCTCAACGCCGACACCCACGACGTACCGCCGTCGTGCGACACGGCAAGCCCGGTGCCGGTCGTCGCGAAGAACGAGCCATCCCGCCCGACGGCCAACGCGCGCACTCTCTGATCCACCAGACCTCGCTGGCCGGAGGTCCAGCTCGCTCCTCCATCGTCGCTGGCGAGGAGCTCGGCGAGGCCGCCTTGGCCAATCCCGGTGAGGGCGACGCCGAGGCGCAGGCGGCTCGGGTCGCTGGGAGCGATCGCCAGAGCGAAAGTGCTGAAAGAGTCCGGCAGTCCATGCGCCAGGCGAGTCCAATGGCGGCCTTCGTCGTTGGTTTTCAGCAATCCCGCGGGCGACACCAAGTTGCTTGCGGGCCCGAGATAGAGCGTCCGAGCGTCTTGCGGGTCCGCCGCCAGGACCCCTGAGCCGCGGTAGAAGATCTGCCAGTGGTCGCCACTGTCGGTGCTGCGAAGGATGAAGCGCGCCTCGACGGCGTATGCAGTCGCCGCTGCGGCGGGGCTTACCACGATCTGCACCGGCAATCCAGGGATCACCCTCGCCCAGGTACGGCCGTCGTCGCGACTGCGGTAGAGGCCTGAGCCGTGCACCGCGTCGGTGATCCCGGCGTAGACGCGGCTGGGGTGGACGGGATCGATCGCCAACGAGAAAACCTGATACGACCCGGAAGGTCCGGTAGGTAGCCGCGACCAGCTCGCTCCGCCGTCCGCGCTTTCAAAGAGGCCGTTGGACCCACCCACGTAAACCACATTCGGGTTTGACGGATGGAGGGCGATGGCGCTGATGTCTTCAACCGGCAGTGAGACAGGTACCCAGGTGCGCCCGCGAGTGGGGCTCTTGTACAAGCCGGTCGAGGTCGCGGCATAGATCAGTCTCGGCAAGGAGGGGGAGATGGCGAGCAGGTGCACGCTGGCATCGGTGTTCAAGTCGGGGCTGCGCAGAGACCAGGTGCGCCCGCCGTCGCCGCTGCGCGCTACGCCGCCGCCATCCAGGCCGGCATAGACGATCGCCGCATTCTCCGGGTCGAAGGCGAGAGCCATGACCGTGGGCGCACCGGTATCGGGACCGATCTGGGCCCAGCGGCCCTGGATTCCTTGGCTCGGAAGGGCGGAGGCGAGGAAAAGGGCGGCAGCCGAACAAGCAACCGCACAGGGCGTTCGCATGGCGCACCCAGGGTAGCAGTGCTAGCTGATGATGTCTAGGTATTGGAGCTCCGCGGCCGGCGTGCCCTGGATGGCGGCGTCGAGGAGCTCGATCATGTGCAGCACCGGCACTTGCCGGCCCGCGCGCTTCAAGCCGGCGGCGAGCTGCATGAGGCAGCCGGGGTTGGCGGAGACGATCAGGTCGGGGCGGGTCGAGAGGCAGTGGGTCACCTTCCGGTCGCCCAGCTCCTCGGCCGCCTCGGGCTGCACCAGGTTGTAGATCCCGGCCGAGCCGCAGCAGAGGGCGGCATCGGGGATCTCCACCAGCTCCAGCCCGGGAATGGTGCCGAGCATCCGGCGCGGCTCGGCGCGCACGCCCTGGGCGTGCTGCAGGTGGCAGGCGTCGTGGTAGGCCACGCGCAGGGGCAGCGGGTGCCGCACGGCGCGCGGCTCGAGGTCCGCCAGCACCTCGGAGACGTCCTTGCACCGGGCGGCGAAGGCCCGCGCGCGCTCGGCGTAGCGCGGATCGTCGCGCAGCAGGTGGCCGTATTCCTTCATCGAGGAGCCGCAGCCGGCGGCGTTGACGACGATCGTGTCCACGCCGGCCCGTTCGAAGACGTCGATGAGCCGGCGCGCGAAGGCGCGGGCCTTCTCCTCGAGGCCGGCATGGACCATGAGCGCGCCGCAGCAGCCCTGCTCGCGTGGGACGACCACCTCGCAGCCCTCGGCGGCCAGCACGCGCACCGTGGCCGCGTTGACCCCGGAGAAGAGCACCCGCTGCACGCACCCGGTCAGCAGGCCGACGCGCCGGCGCACCGCGCCCTGCGCCGGGATGTGTACGGGCGGCTGGCGGGCGGCCAGCTCGCGCAGGGAGAGCGCCGGCAGCAGGGCCTCCATCGAGCGCAGCTTGCGGGGGAGGAGTTGCAGCAGCCGCGTGCCCCGCACCAGCGCGCGCAGCCCCGAAGCCTGGTACGCCCAGGCCGGCAGCAGGGCTGCCCGCAGCCGCCCGGGATACGGGAAGAGACTGAAGATCAAGGCGCGGTGGAGGGCGTCGCCGGGCGAGCGCCGGTAGCGCCGCTGGAGCTGGGCCCGCGTGGCCTCGATCAGCCGGTCGTACTCCACCCCGGAGGGGCAGGCCGTCACGCAGGCCATGCAGCCCAGGCAGCGGTCGAAGTGTCGGACGAAGCTGTCGGTGAGATTCGCCTTGCCTTCGGCGCCGAGCTTCATCAGGTAGATGCGGCCCCGCGGCGAATCCATCTCCTCGCCCCAGAGCGTGTAGGTGGGGCAGGTCGGCAGGCAGAAGCCGCAATGGACGCATTTCTTGTACAGCTCCGCGGCCGGCGGGTCCTGCTCGTCGAAAGCCGGCACGGCAGGCGCGCGGGGGGTGACGTCGGCGGCGGCCATCAGATCCCCCCGAGGAAGCGGCCCGGGCTCAACGTCCCGTCCGGATCGAAGTGTTGCTTGAGGCGGACCATCACCGGCAGGGCGTCGCCAGCGGGTCCCCAGACGTCGAGGCCGCGCTTGACCGCGAGCGGGCAGCCGAGCGCGACGAGCGTGCCGCCCGTGCCGCCCGTTCCGCCCAGCTCCTCGCGCAACGCCAGGAGCGTGGCGCGCAGCGCCGGCTCGTCGCCCACGTTACCCGCCAGGCGCACGTAGCCGGCGCCGACGCCCTGGACCACCATCCGCCAGGCCAGCGAGCGCGCCGCGGCCGCACGCTCGACCAGCGCGCACACCGCGGCGATGCGCGCCGGCAGCACGCTGAGCCTGGCCACCAGCGCCGGTGCGGCGCTATCCGCGCCATGGGCGCCTTCCCAGATGGCCTGGTGCGAGGTCCAGACCCCGGCCGGCGCGTCGGCGGGGGCCGACACGGGAGCGGCCCGCCGGCGCACCTGGTCGACCTGATCGACCTGGCCGACCTGAACGACCTCATCGACCTGACGGACCTGATCGACCTGGTCGATCTGATCGATCTGAGCCAGGATGCCGGCCGCCGTGCCGTCGAAGCGGACGTCGAGGTGCGCGCCGCCGGGCGCCGCCCGCAGCTGCAAGCCGGTGGGCGTCAACCGGGAGGCCAGGATCGCGAGCAGCAGCTGGTTCAGCGCCGCGGGCGTGCCGCGGAAGGTCAGGCTGCGCGTCTGCCTGGGCAAGGGGTGCAGCCGGAAGATCGCCTCCACGATCACGCCCAGCGTGCCCAGCGCGCCGGTGAAGAGCTTGGCCAGGTCGTAGCCCGCGACGTTCTTGACCACCTTGCCGCCGCTCTTGGCCAGCGTGCCGTCGGGCAGCGCGACGGTGATGCCGATGACGAGGTCGCGCAGCGAGCCGTAGCGGAGGCGCAGCGTGCCGCTGTCGTTGGTCGAGAGGATGCCGCCGAGGGTCGCCCGTTCCGGCCACAGCGGGTCGATGGCGAGGTGCTGGCCGTGCTCGGCGAGAGCCCGCTGCAGGTCGGCGACACGGCATCCGGCGTCGGCGATGACCGTCATGTCGGCCCAGGCATGCTCGCGGACGCGGTCGAGACGCGCCGTCGAGAGCAGCAGATCGCAGGCGGCGGGTGGATTGCCCCAGCCCAGCTTCGTGCCGCCGCCCCGCGGCGTCACCTTGAGCCCCGCGCCGCGGGCCCAGCGCAGGCAGCGCGCCAGCTCCTCGGCGGTGCCGGGCTCGGCCATCATCCGCGGCGCGACACCGTCGACGGCATCGGCCGCGGTGGCTGCCCGCAGATGCTCCTCTCCCAGGACCGCCGCCAGCTCCGCCCACGAGATCTGCTCCACGGCCGCCGGCATCGCCGAGTCTCTCGGGACTAGAACCTCTGCGCCACGCCGGCAAGCTCGAGCGGATGCGGCGCGTAGACGCCCGGTCTCTCGCCGCACAGGCGCGGCCGGGGAAAGATCTTGTCGGGATTGGACAGGTGCTCGGGATCGAAGGCGCACCGCACGAGCTGCATGGTCTCGAGGTCGGGCTCGGCGAACATCTCGGACATGAACGTCTTCTTCTCCTCGCCGACGCCGTGCTCGCCGGTGATCGAGCCGCCGGCCCTGATGCACAGGCGCAGGATCTCGGCGGCCAGCTCCTCGGCCAGCTTGTCCTGCCCGGGCACCGCGTCGTCGTAGAGGACCAGGGGATGCAGGTTGCCGTCGCCGGCGTGGAAGACGTTGGCCACGCGCAGGCCCCGCTCGGCGCTGAGCCGGCTGATCTCGCTCATGACGAAGGGCAGCGCCGTCCGCGGGATCACGCCGTCCTGCACGATGTAGGCGGGCGAGATGCGGCCCACGGCGGCGAAGGCGGCCTTCCGTCCCATCCAGACGCGGGCGCGCTCGGCATCCGACTGCGCGAGGCGGATCTCCCAGGCGCCGCAACGGGTGCAGGCCTCGACCACCTCTTCCATCAGGGTCGCGACCTCGGGCGCGTTGCCGTCGAG
>DATNKH010000763.1:0-16409 GCA_035603475.1 Thermoanaerobaculia bacterium | reverse complement strand
CCCGCCGGCGCGCTGGGCGCCGTCAGCCGCGCCGGCGGCGTTCCCGCGGGTGGCTCGGCAGGGTCCCTTCCGGGTCCGGCGGCCGCGGGGATCGCCGCCAGCAGCGCCAGCGGCGCCAGCAGCGCCAGGAGCAGACGCGCGGCGCCGCTCACGGCATCGCCTTGGCGCCGGGCATCGCCCTACCGCCTGGCATTCCCTGCGGCTGGGCCGCCTGCTCGGGGGTCTCGGCCTTGGCGGTCAGGGCGATGAACTCCGGATCGTCCTTGAGGGCGGTGAACACGATGTCCTCGCGCGCCTCCTTCATCTCCTTGGCACGCACCGCGTCGAAGCGCTCGTAGTCGTAGAAGTGGCGGCGCAGGAGGGCGAGCGCCTCCCGGCGGTGGCCGAGCAGGCTGTGGATCGCCGCCAGGTTGTAGGAGGCGGCGAGCAGGTCCTCGTGGGCATGGGCGATGCGCAGCGCCTCCTCGCGGCGGCCGTCCTCCGCGATGAAGGCGGCGACGAAGATCTGCGTGTAGGGGTCGTCGGGGTCCAGCGCCAGCGCCTGCTCGGCCAGGTGCTGCGCCTTCTCGACCTGGCCCTCCGAGTTCCAGTAGACCGCCAGGTTGCGGTAAGCCAGGGGCAGCGGATAGGTGGCGACCGACTGCTCGATCAGCGCGAGGCCGCGCGCGAAGTCGCCGGCATGGATGGTCATCTTGCCGAGGCCGTGCAGCGCCACGGCCCGCGAGATCGGGTCGGCGGGCATGTCGAGGATCTGCTCGAAGGTGCGGCGCGCCGCCGCCCAGTCGCCGGTGTGATGGCGGTACAGCTCGCCAAGATAGCGCAGCGGCACCGGGTCCGCCGGGTCGAACCGGTGAGCTCGGGCGTAGAGGGTGCGCGCCGCGAGGTAGCGGCCGGCATCTTCCGCCGCCAGGCCGGCGGCCATCGTGCGCACGACGCGCTGGCTGCGGTCAGCGCGGTCACCGCGGTCACTGCGGTCACCGCGGTCGCCGGGGGCCCCGGACGCGCCCGGCGCCGGTCTCGAGCTCATCCAACCCACGGTGTCCGGGGGTACCGGGTGGCCGAGCTTCTTGAGCGCCTCGGCCGCCTTCTTGGGGATCTTGCCCGGGACCAGGCAGCGCGCCGTCCACACCTGCTGGTAGAGCGCCACGGCGCCCCCGACGTCGCCGTGTCCCTCCTTGTCGCGGGCCGCCGCCAGCTGGCGATCGAGCGCCGCCTCGCGGCCCCGGAGCTCGGCGCTCACCAGCTTCTCGACCTGCGCGGCCTTGAGGTGGGGGCCGGAGTCGGCGGCCACCCTTCCAAGCTCCTTGCCGCCCGCCTCCGCCAGCACCACGTACGGGCCGTTGCCGCCGCGGAAGCGGCTGCGCAGCTCGGCGTTGTCGGAGGCCACCAGGGCCAGTGTCACGCAGCGCGCGGTCAGCAGGGTCAGCTCCCGGGACGCCTGCAGGTCGGAGGACTTGGCCTCCTGCTGCGTCCGCGGGAACCAGTACACGACGAGGTTGTCGGCCGGCGCGCCGGCGGGAGCGGCCAGCGGCGCCGGCACCTCCTCGCCGTTGTGCACCACCGCCCAGGGCACCTGGTAGGTCGCCAGCGCCTCGCGGCGGCCCAGCGTGTCGACGCCCTCCGCCGGACCCCCGCTGGTGCGCACGCCGCCCATCCCGCCCCCGCCACCCCCACCGCACGTCGCGGCCAGCGGCAGCGCGCACAGCGCCACCAGGACAACCAGGGCAAGCAGGAAGCGAACTATGCGGGTCATGGAACGGATCTCCTCGTGGTCGTGAGCCGGCAAGGCGTGATGACGACCGAGTATAACGGACGGCGGGAGTGCAGCCGCGGAGCTGCCCCTTCGAGGCGTGTTACGGCCAGTTGGCGATCAGCGCCGCGCCGTCGACCGAGCCGAGCCCGGTGACCTCGTCGTAGCCGGGTCCGCAGGCGAAGCCCTTCAGCCTGGGGACGCTGTTGTTGCCGGCGGTGATGTCGTGGAAGACCTGCGGCCCGCCGGCGCCGTATTGATTGGCCGCCAGCTGATAGAGGATCGGGTTGACGTTGCCCTGGCGCGAGCCCTTCGCCTGGTCGACCAGCGCCATCAAGCCGGCGAACGCGGGCGCCGCCGCGGAGGTGCCGGCGATCGCGTAGAGGTTCGTGCCGTGAACGATCACGTACCCGTCGTGCGCCGCCGCCGAGAGCGCGACGTCGGGGACGTCGCGCTTGCGGTCGGCGGGAACCCCTGGCCCGGACTGCCAGGAGGGCTTCGCGTAGACCTTGCTGGCGCCGCCTCCCGACGACCAGAGGCCCGACCCGGCGGGGACCGTGGCACTCTCGTTCCAGGCCACCTCCGGGATGTAGGAGAGCGCCGAGGCCCTGGTGCCGGGAAGGTTGAACGCGGTCCAGAAGGCGTTCGGGTTCGCGGTGTCGTTGAACTTCGTGCCGCCGACGCAGACGTCGAACGGCGTCGAACACAGGCCGTTGACCGCCAGGCCGAAGCCGCGCTTGCCGCTGGGAGCGTCGCAGCCGGCGGCGCCGGAATCGCCCGACGCGACGAGTGCCGTGATGCCCTGCGCGGCGGCCTGCGCCCACAGGTTGTTATAGAACCTCTGGCCGCTCGTGCCCAGCTTCGATTCGCACAAGCCGTAGCTCACGCTGACGATCGGGGCGAGGTTGTGGCTGACGACGTACTGCGCCGAGAGACCGACGCCGTCGCTCGACCTGGTCGAGGCCGAGACCACCAGGTTGATGGTGGCCTGCGGCGCCACGGCGCCCGCCCATTCGGTGTCGAGGATGGACTCGAACTCGTCGCCGCCGCCGCGGTCGCCCGGATCGGCGCCGTTGTGGACGAGGACGGGATCGTTCGGGGGCAGGCCGAAGGACGAGCGGAAAGCCTGGACGTCGGCGACCATGATGTCGGTGCGCGCGACGATGGCGATGGTCTGCCCGTTGCCGTTGGTCCCGGCGCTGCGGGTGGCGGCCAGGTCGTAGATGGTGGCGAAGTCCGCCGGAGCGATGAAATGGAGACCTGCGAAGGTGTACTCCGGCGCCGAGATCGCCCGGACGTCGGTGTGCAGTGGCCGCAGGGGAAAGCTGTTGAGCGACACGACGCCATGGACCAGGCCCGCGAAGCCGCGGGGAAGCGAGGGCTCGGTGGCATTCGAGTGGTGGATCGTGCCCTCGACGAGGTAATCGTGCATCTCTGTCGCGAAGGCCTCCTCGACCTGCGCGGCCGTGCCGCTGAAATTGATCGAGCCGCGGCCCCCGGCCACCTCCTCGACGGTGAAGCCGTGTGCCTCGAGCCAGCCGGTGACCAGCCGGACGTCGTCGTCGGCCAGCCCGAACTCGGCGCCGAACTCCTCCGGCGTGAGCCACTGGTGATAGAGCGGCGACCCCGGACGCTGTTGCTCCGCCAGCAGTTGCTCGAGCCGCGCGCCGGCCGCCGGGCGCAGCTCGAGCAAGAGGATCATCCGCTCCATCGGCAGGTTCGGATCGGAGCGGCCGAGATCGAGCTCCGTGCGCGCGAGCGGCGGGACGTTGCCCGGCAAGACCATCCTGTCGCCGTCGTCGATCACGGGCACGGCGCGCTGCCCGCCGGCGCCGCCGGAGGGCAGCGCGCTGCTCTGGCCGGCCGCGGCCGCGACCGTGGTCGCGGTCGCCGTGATCAACAGGGCTCCGATCAGGACTGTGCGAGAGAGTCTCATGGGTCTTGCCTCCTTCGAGGACGGCGCGGAATTCAATGTGGGCAATGCCCCGATGTTGCAGGCGTTGAGTCTAGCAGCAAACCCTGGGACAGTACAGTCCGCCGCGCCCTGCGCGCCATGCGGCTATACTCGGCGCTCGCTGCCGCGAGCGTCCATCATGACCTCTCCGCCCTCCCTGCCGCCGCTGCTCTACCTCGGCTCCGAGGAGGTCGAGCGCCTGCTGCCGATGGGGGAGTGCATCGCCTTGATGGAGCGGGCGCTGCGCGACCTGGCGCTGGGCGCCGCGGTGCAGCCGCTGCGCAGCGTGATGCGGCTCGACGGCCGTCCCGGCCTGCTGGGATTCATGCCCGGCCAGCTCCAGGTGCCGGTGGACGGCAGCGTCGCGGGGATCAAGGTCGTGAGCATCTTCCCGGGCAACCGCGAGCGGGGCGACGAGTCTCACTTCGGCGCCGTGCTGCTGTTCGAGACCGAGACCGGCCGGCCGATCGCCCACCTCGACGCCGCCGCCATCACCGCCATCCGCACCGCCGCGGTGAGCGCCTTGGCGACCCGCCTGCTGGCGCGCGACGATGCCGGCGAGCTCGCGCTGCTCGGCGCCGGCGTCCAGGCCCGCACCCACCTCGCGGCGCTGCGCGAGGTCCGCGAGCTGCGCCGGGTGCGGGTGTGGAGCCGCCGCCCGGAGAGCGCCCGGCGCTTCGCCGCCGAGGAGAGCGCCCGCCACGGCCTGCCGGTCGAGGCGGTGCCGTCGGCGGCGGTGGCGGTCGCCGGCGCCGACCTGGTCTGCACCGTGACCGCCTCCCGCGAGCCGGTGCTCGCCGGCGAGTGGCTCTCGCCGGGCGTCCACGTCAATGCCGTCGGCTCCAGCGTCGCGTCGGCGCGCGAGCTCGACAGCGCGGCGGTCGCCCGCTCTCGCCTGTTCGTCGACCGCCGCGAGTCGACGATCAACGAATCGGGTGACTTCCTCTTCCCGCTGCGCGAAGGCGTCATCGCCGAGGACCACATCCAGGGGGAGATCGGCGACCTGCTGCTCGGCCGGCTCCCCGGCCGCCGCTCCGCCGTCGAGATCACGCTCTTCAAGTCGCTCGGTCTCGCGGTCGAGGATCTCGCCGCCGCCCATCATGTCTATCGCCAGGCGGTGGCCCAGGGCCGCGGCATCCGCCTCGACGCCGCCGCACCGCAAGTTCCGTGAACGCCGATCTGCGGGCCCCCACCCTCGACGAGATCCGCGCCGCCCGGGAGCGCCTCGAGGGGATCGCTCTCCGGACGCCGCTGCTGCGCCTCGAGTGGGAGCCCCCGGCCGCGGGCAGCGCCGCTGCCGGCGATGGCGTGCCCGCCGGAGCCGGAGGGGCCGGGGACCGTCCCGCCGCCGAGATCTACCTCAAGCTCGAGAACCTGCAGCCGATCGGCTCCTTCAAGCTGCGCGGCGCCGCCAACGCCATGCTGCAGGGCGGTGCGGAGCGCCTGGCCGGCGGGGTCTACACGGCGAGCGCCGGCAACATGGCGCAGGGGGTCGCCTGGGCTGCCCGCCGGCTCGGCGTGGGCGCCACCGCCATCGTGCCCGACCACGCGCCGGCCACCAAGCTGGCCGCGATCGAGCGCCTCGGCGGCACCGTGGTGAAGGTGCCGTTCGAGCGCTGGTGGCAGGTCATCGCCGAGCACCGCTATCCCGGCATGGCCGGCCTCTTCATCCACCCGGTCAGCGACACCGCGGTGATGGCCGGCAACGGCACCATCGGGCTCGAGATCTACGACCAGCTTCCCGGCGTGGACCTCGTCCTGGTGCCCTTCGGCGGTGGCGGCCTGTCCTGCGGCATCGCCGCGGCCCTGCGCGAGCTGCGGCCGGCGGCCGCGGTCCACGGCTGCGAGGTGACGACCGCATCGCCTCTCGCCGCCTCGCTGGCCGCCGGCGCGCCGCGGACCGTCAACTACCAGCCGAGCTTCGTCGACGGCATCGGCGGCAAGGCCCTGCTGCCCGAGATGTGGCCCCTCGTGAGCAGCCTGCTCGCCGGCTCCCACGTCGTCTCCCTGGCCGCCGTCGCGGCGGCCGTGCGCCTGCTCGCCGAGCGCCACCGCGTCATCGCCGAGGGCGCCGGCGCCACCGCCGTGGCCGCCGCCATCGCCCTGGCCGCCACCGCGCCGGGCAAGAAGATCGTCTGCATCGTCTCGGGCGGCAACATCGACAACGCCAAGCTGGCAGTCATCCTGGCCGGCGGCGTGCCGTGAGCCGGGCCGCACCCCGCTGCCGCCGAGGCGACCTTTCCCTCGCGATCGCTGCCTCGCTCTCGCGGCCGCCGGCTGCCGGCTCCGGCTCGCCGCGCAGCCTCCTGCCGATGCGCCCAACGGCAGTTGCTGGGGGCAGGAGTGCCGGCCCATCAGCGCTGGTAGGATGTCTAAGTGCTGTCGACGGTTCGGGACCACAATCTCCCGGAGGAACCCAGGCATGAGACGGGATGAGGTGCTCAGCTTTCTCTCCTTCCACCGGCAGGAGCTCATGGAGCGATTCGGCGTCTGCTCGCTCGCATTATTTGGCTCTGTGGCGCGAGACGAAGCGGGACCGGACAGCGACGTGGACATCCTGGTTGAGTTCCGTGAGACTCCGGGATTGT
Source organism: Thermoanaerobaculia bacterium (assembly GCA_035603475.1). Taxonomy (GTDB): domain Bacteria; phylum Acidobacteriota; class Thermoanaerobaculia; order Multivoradales; family UBA5704; genus JASLEW01. Next base: position 10,117 of record DATNKH010000763.1, on the reverse strand, counting down.
CAGAGTACATGAGTCTCAAGTTCTGGATCGAAGATCGTCTGGGGCGCCGCGTGGATCTCGTCATGGAGAAGGCGCTGAAGTCCTGGGCGCGGCCGTGGGTGGAGGCTGAGGCGATTCGTGTCGCGTAGCTGGGAGCTCTTCTTGCAAGACATGCTGGAGGCAGCCCGGAAGATCATCCGCTATACCGGCAGCCGAAAGGTCGAGGACTTCGTTGCCGATGAAATGGCATACGACGCCACTTTGCGAAACATGTGCGCACATCCCCAGCGCTGTGTGCACTTTCTTCACTTGCCCTATGAGGCCCGATTTCCTGAAGTTTCCGAATTCCCGGCAAAGCCATGAGACCAGCCCTTGGCCCGACCGCAAGCCACCCCCAAGGGGTAGCTCAGACCGCGATCCCCTCGACGATGCTCATCGGCCCGGGCGAGGGCACCACCCGCCGCAGGCGCAGGCCGGCCTGCTCGAAGAGGCGGGCGTACTCGGCGCGGCTGCGCTCGCGGCCGCCGGAGCAGACGACCATCATCTGCAGGTCGGAGAGCGGCCCGAGGCCGCGAGTGGAGTCCGGCTCGACGACCGCCTCGACCGCCAGCACTCGCTGTCCGGGCTGCATCACCCGCCGGCAGTTGTCGAGGATGCGCGCCGCGCGCCGGTCGTCCCAGTCGTGGAGGATGTTCTTGAGGAGGTAGGCGTCGCAGCCCGCGGGCACCGCGTCGAAGAAGCTGCCGGCCAGGAGCTCGACGCGCTCGAGCACCCCCCTGGCGGCCAGGAAGGGCCGCGCGGTGGCCAGCACGCTGGCGGTGTCGAGCAGCACTGCCGCGAGGTGCGGGTGGCGCAGCAGCACCTCCGCGAGCAGGTCGCCGTGCCCGCCGCCGACGTCGCACAGCCGCCGCAGCTCGCCGAACGGGTAGGCCGTCGCCACGCCCGGCGCATACAGGCGGGTCATGGCCACCATGGTGCCGGCGAAGGCCGCGCACTCCTCCGGGTGGTGCTCGAACCATTCCCAGGTGGACATGCCGTGCGCGCTCTCGAAGCCGCTGTCGCCGCCGGACCCCCCGGCACCGCCGGACCCCCCGGACCCCCCGCAGATGATGCGTTCGAGCTCTCCCCACGCCAGGAGCTGCGATGCGGAGCCGAAGTAGAGCGCGCCGTCGCGCAGCGAGACCGGCGCCTCCGGCAGCAGCGCCAGCGACATCCGGTTGTTGCGGAAGCGGCCGTCGCGCTGCCGGGAGAAGACCCCGAGCGTCACCAGCCCGCGCAGCACCCGCCGCAGGCTCTCCGCATCGACGCCCGCGCGCGCCGCCAGCTCCTCGGCGCTGGCCGGCCCCGCCGCCAGCAGCTCCGCGAGCCGCAGCTGCGCCGCCGCCCGCAGCAGGTGGGTGTACATGTAACCGCAGATCTGCTCGAACAGCGCCACCGGCGCCGGCACCACCAGGTCCGCCGCCGTCCGCAGCATCCAGCGCAGCCGCTGCGCCGCCGCCACCACGAAACGCGGCGGCGACGGCCGCGGCCGGGGCGGCGCTTCAGGGATCAGGCCGCCGCTCCCTTCGGGGCGGCGTCCGGCGCTTGGCCGCCTGCCGCCATCGCCGGCGTCTCCGACGCCGGGTTCTGGATGTCGACCGCCAGGCTGCCGTTCTCGACGTCGACGACCAGCCGCGCCCCGTCGTGCACCTCGCCGGCGATCAGCGCCCGCCCGATGCGCGACTCCAGCTGGTGCTGCAGGAAGCGCTTCAACGGCCGTGCCCCGTAGACCGGGTCGAAGCCCTGCCGCGCCACCAGCTCCCGCGCCGCGTCGGTGAGCTCGAGGTGCACGCCGCGGTCGCCGAGCCGCCGCCGCAGGTCCTCGGTCTGCAAGTCGACGATGCGCTTGATCTCGGGCAGGGTCAGCGGCTTGAACAGCACGATGTCGTCCACCCGGTTCAGGAACTCCGGCCGGAAATGCGCCCGCAGCTCGCGCAGCACCGCGCCGCGCGCCGCCTCGGAGATCTCGCCGCTGGCGATGGCCCCTTCGAGCAACAGGTGCGAGCCGATGTTCGAGGTCATGATGATCACCGTGTTCTTGAAGTCCACCGTGTGCCCCTGCGCGTCGGTCACCCGGCCGTCGTCGAGGATCTGCAGCAGCACGTTGAAGACGTCGTGGTGCGCCTTCTCGATCTCGTCGAACAGGATCACCGAGTAGGGCTTGCGCCGCACCGCCTCGGTCAGCTGCCCGCCCTCCTCGTAGCCGATGTAGCCCGGCGGCGCGCCGATCAGCCGCGACACGGTGTGGCGCTCCATGTACTCGCTCATGTCGATGCGGATCAAGTTCTCCTCGGAGTCGAACAGCGACTGGGCGAGCGTCTTGGCGAGCTCCGTCTTGCCCACCCCGGTCGGCCCGAGGAAGATGAAGGAGCCGATCGGCCGCCGCGGGTCCTTGATCCCCGAGCGCGCGCGGATCACGGCGTCGGCCACCAGCTGCACCGCCTCGTCCTGGCCGACCACCCGCTGGTGGAGGATCTCGTCGAGCCGCAGCAGCTTGTCGCGCTCGCCCTCGACCAGCCGCGTCACCGGGATGCCGGTCCAGCGCGACACGACCTCCGCCACCTCCTCCTCGGTCACCTCCTCGCGCAGCAGCTTGCGGCCGCCGTCCTGCTTGCCGGCGATGCGCGCGTCCTGCTCGCGCAGCTGCCGCTCGAGCTCGGGCAGCCGCCCATGGCGCAGCTCGGCGGCGCGGTTCAGGTCGTACTGCCGCTCCGCCTCCTCGATCTCCTGGCGCAGCTTCTCGATCTGCTCGCGCAGCGCGCGCACCTGCTGGATGGCCTTCTTCTCGGTCTCCCACTGCGCGCGCATGGCGCTCGCCTGCTCGCGCAGGTCGGCGAGCTCGCGCCGCAGGTCCTCGAGGCGCTCCCTGCTCGCCTTGTCCTTCTCCTTCTTGAGCGCCGCCTCCTCGATCTCGAGCTGCATCACCCGCCGCGTCACCGCGTCGAGCTCCTGCGGCATCGAATCGATCTCGGTGCGGATCATCGCGCAGGCCTCGTCCACCAGGTCGATCGCCTTGTCGGGCAGGAAGCGATCGGTGATGTAACGGTTCGACAGCACCGCCGCCGCCACCAGCGCGTTGTCCTGGATGCGCACCCCGTGGTGCACCTCGAAGCGCTCGCGCAGCCCGCGGAGGATCGAGACCGTGTCCTCGACCGTCGGCGGATCGACCATCACCGGCTGGAAGCGCCGCTCGAGCGCGGCGTCCTTCTCGATGTACTTGGTGTACTCGTCGAGCGTCGTGGCGCCGATGCAGTGCAGCTCGCCGCGCGCCAGCATCGGCTTGAGCAGGTTGCCGGCGTCGGGCGATCCCTCGGTCTTGCCGGCGCCGACGATGGTGTGGATCTCGTCGATGAACAGCAACACCCGCCCCTCGCTCTGCTTGATCTCGTTGAGCACCGCCTTCAGGCGCTCCTCGAACTCGCCGCGGTACTTGGCGCCCGCCAAGAGCGATCCCATGTCGAGCGAGAAGATGGCGCGGTCCTTCATCCACTCGGGCACGTCGCCGCGCACGATGCGCTGCGCCAGCCCCTCGACGATCGCGGTCTTGCCGACGCCCGGCTCGCCGATCAGCACCGGGTTGTTCTTGGTCTTGCGCGACAGGATGCGGATCACGCGGCGGATCTCGGCGTCGCGGCCGATCACCGGATCGAGCTTGTTGCGCCGGGCCTCGCCGACCAGCTCGATGCCGTACTTCGAGAGCGCCTCGTAGGCGCCTTCGGGAGAGGCGCTGGTGACGCGCTGGTTGCCGCGCACCGCGGTCAGCGCGGAGAGGAAGCTGTCGCGGGTGACGCCGTGCCGCGCCAGCGCGCGCCCGGCCGGACTGCCCGGGCCCTCCTCGATCAGCGCCAGCAACAGGTGCTCGATCGAGACGTACTCGTCGCGCAGCCGCTTGGCCTCGTCCTCGGCGCGCAGGAACACCTGCTGCAGCCGCTGCGTGAGGTAGATCTTGCCGGCCTCGGCGCCGGGACCGGAGACGCTGGGCCGCCGCGCCAGCTCGCGCTCGATCTCCGTCCGCAGCGTGTCGATGGGCACCTCCATGCGCGCCAGCAGCCGCGGCACCAGCCCCTCCGGCTGCTCGAGCAACGCCAGCAGCAGGTGATCGCTATCGACTTCCTGGTGGCCGTGGCGCAACGCGAGTCCCTGCGCACTCTGCAACGCCTCCTGCGACTTCTGGGTCATCCGATTGATATCCATATCTTCACCCTGCCTCGCGATCATTCAGGCCCTTCATCCATTCATGCTCGACTCGTGCCTGTCGCCGTCTCAGCCCGGCCGGGCGCGGAACGGCGAGGTGTCGCGCAGCTGCTCGAACAGCTCGCGCTCGCGCTCGCTCAGGCGCTCCGGCACCACGACCTTGATCTCGGCGTACAGGTCGCCGCGCTCGCGCTGCCCCGCGCCCTGCCGCGGCAGGCCGCGCCCGCGCAGGCGGATCTTGCGGCCCGTCGACGAGCCGGCCGGCACCCGGACGCGCACGCCGCCCTCGGGCGTCTCGACCTGGGCCTCCGTGCCCAGGGCCGCCTCCCAGGGCGCCACGGCCAGCGGCGTGTAGAGGTCGCTCCCCTCGACGCGGAACCGCGGGTCGGGGGCCACCTCGATGCGCAGGTAGAGGTCGCCGCGCTCGCCGCCGTCGCTGCCGCCGAGACCGCGGCCGGCGAGCCGGATGCGCTGGCCGCTGCGCACGCCCGCCGGGATCTTGACCGACACGCTCTTGCGTTCGCCGGTGAGCGGATCGGCGTAGCTGAACTGGTGGGTGCCGCCGCGCAGCGCTTCCGCGAGCGTCAGCGTGATCGCCGCCTCGGCGTCGGCGCCCGGCCGGGGGCCTCGGAATTCCACCCCTCCCATGTCGAAGCCGGCGAACGGCGACCGCCGGCCCCCCCTGGCGCCGGCGTTGCCGAAGAGCATCTCGAAGAACGAGCTGAAGCCCTCGCCGCCGCCCAGGTCCTGGAAGTCGAAGCCGCCGGCGCCCCCCGGCCTGCCGGCGCCGCCCATGCCGCCGAAGTCGAACCCCTGCCACTCCGGCGGAACGCCGCCGCTCTGCTTCCAGGCGGCCCCGAACTGGTCGTATTTCTGGCGCTTCTCCGGGTCCTTGAGCACCTCGTACGCCTCGCCGATCTCCTTGAAGCGCCGCTCGGAGTCCGAGGCCTTGTTGACGTCCGGGTGGAACTTGCGGGCGAGCTTCCTGTAGGCCTTCTGGATCTCCTCCTGCGAGGCGTCCTTCTTGACCTTGAGGGTCTCGTAATAGTCCTTGTATTCCAAGGGGATCGCTCTCCTCCCGTCTGCCACCGCTCCCAGGTCAAGCTATAAGCTTGAGTGCTCAGCACTCACATTGTAGAACTAGTCAACGACTTTTGCCATTCCCCCCCGGTGTGGGGCTGGTGGGTCAGGCTCACGAGGCGAGGGGTGAGGCGAGGCACGAGGCCCCCCCTCCCCCTTCCCTCCCTCTGAGCTCGTATGGGCGAGGGGTCCAAGTCTAGGGGCGGTGGCGGAGGACTGCGACCCCTCGCCCATACGAGCTCAGAGGGAGGGAAGGGGGAGGGGGGGCCTCGTGCCTCGCCTCACCCCTCGCCTCGTGAGCCTGACCCACCAGCCCCGGGTGGATGGGTGGGTGGGAAGTGAGTAGGGAATCGCGTCGAAATGGTCTGCGAGAAGTCAGCGCACTCAGGGCGGGGTGAAGCCGAAGTGCTCGTAGTTCTTGGCGATGAACGCCTTCCACTTGTCGGGCGTCTCTTCCAGCGGATAGATGGCTTGCACCGGGCAGGCGTCGACGCACAGGCCGCAGTCGATGCACTCCTCCGGGTGGATGTAGAGCATCTCCCAGTCCTCGCTCTTGCCGTAGATGCAGTCCACCGGGCACACATCGACGCAGGCCGAGTCCTTCACGCCGATGCAGGGTTCGGTGATGATGTGGGTCATTACCCCTCCTTAGGGTTGCGGGTCCCGGGTCTCGTGCCGGCGGAGAATGCCTGCCCGTCCCACATTATACCGTGCCGGACCGCGCCCGGAGCGGCCCTGCCGCTTACCGCTCTGCTGCCTCCTCGCCGAAAGCGCTGTCGAAGGCGGCGATGGTGGCCGCGATCTCCGGCTCGCCATGCGCGGTGGAGAGGAAGAAGGCCTCGTAGGGCGACGGCGGCAGATGGACCCCCTGGCGCAGCAGCGCGTGGAACACCCGGGCGAAGCGGGTCCGGTCGCTGGCGTCGACGTCGTCCAGGCGCTGCACCGGCGAGCCGGTAAAGAAGAGCCCCAGCATCGATCCCTGCCGCTGCACCCGGCAGGGGATGCCGTGCCTCGCGGCCGCCTGCTCGATCCCGGCCTGCAGGCCGGCGGCGGCGCTCTCCAGCTGCCGGTAGGCCTCGCCGCCGCCGGCCGCCAGCTCGCCGAGGGCCGCGCTGCCCGCCGCCACCGCCAGCGGGTTGCCGGAGAGGGTCCCCGCCTGGTAGACCGGTCCGGTGGGCGCGATCCGGCGCATCAGGTCGCGGCGGCCGCCATAGGCGGCAAGCGGCAGGCCGCCGCCGATCACCTTGCCGAGCGTGGTCAGGTCGGGGGTCACGCCGAGCAGCGTCTGGGCCCCGCCCCAGGCCACCCGGAAGCCGGTCATCACCTCGTCGAAGATCAGCAGCGCGCCGTGCGCGTCACAGAGGCGCCGCAGGCCCGGCAGGAAGCCCGGCAGCGGCGGGACCAGGCCCATGTTGCCGGCGACCGGCTCGACGATCACCGCGGCGATCTCGCCGCCCTGGGCGGCGAACAGCGTCTCGACCGCGGCCAGGTCGTTGAATGGCGCGAGCAGGGTGTCGGCGGTCACCGCCTCGGGCACGCCAGGCGAAGAGGGAACGCCGATCGTCGCCGCTCCCGAGCCGGCCGCGACCAGGAAGGGGTCGGCGTGGCCGTGGTAGCAGCCGGCGAACTTGACGAAACGGCGGCGTCCGGTGGCGGCGCGGGCCAGGCGCAGCGCCGACATCGTCGCCTCGGTGCCGGAGTTCACCAGCCGCACCATCTCGACCGCCGGGAGCGCGCCGGTGATGCGCTCCGCCAGCTCGACCTCGGGGAGAGTGGGGGCGCCGAAGGCAGTGCCGCGTCCCAGCGCCTCCTGGATCGCCGCCAGCACGGCCGGGTGCCGGTGGCCGAGGATGTGCGGCCCGTAGGCGCCGATGTAGTCGATGTAGCGCCGCCCGTCCTCGGCCCACAGCCAGGCGCCCTGCGCGGCGCGGACGAAGACCGGCTCGCCGCCGACGCCGCGGAAGGCCCGCACCGGCGAGTTGACGCCGCCGGGCAGCACCCGCTCGGCGCGCGCCAGCAGGTTCATGCGCGGTGGCCGCCGGGCGGATGCGATCCGGAACGGGCGCGGCAGCTCACTCGCGCCATCCGCCGGCGAGCAGGCGCGCCGCGTCGACGGCGCCGTAGGTGACGATGAGGTCGGCGCCGGCGCGGCGGATGGCGATCAGCGACTCCATCAGCACCCGGTCGTAGTCGAGCCAGCCGCGCTCGGCGGCGGCCTTGAGCATCGCGTACTCGCCGCTGACGTTGTACGCGGCCACTGGCAGACGCGTCTCGCGCTTGAGCGAGGCGATCACGTCGCCGTAGGCCAGCGCCGGCTTGACCATCACCATGTCCGCCCCCTCCTGCACGTCGAGCAGCGCCTCGCGCACCGCCTCCTCGCCGTTGGCCGGGTCCATCTGGTAGCCGCGGCGGTCGCCGAATGCCGGCGCCGATTCCGCGGCCTCGCGGAAAGGCCCGTAGAAGCCGCTCGCGAATTTGACCGCGTAGGACAGGATGGGCACCGCGGCCTTGCCGGCGGCATCCAGCGCCGCCCGGACCGCCCCGATCCGGCCGTCCATCATGTCCGAGGGCGCGATGACGTCGGCGCCGGCCCTGGCCAGCGACACCGCCTGCCGGGAGAGGTTGGCTAAGGTGGCGTCGTTGTCGACCTCGATGTCGACGCCAGGGGCGATCGGTACGCCAGGGGCGATCGGGGTCAGCACCCCGCAATGCCCGTGGTCGGTGTACTCGCAGAAGCAGAGATCGGCGATCCTGACCAGGCCCGGCACCTCTCGTCCGAGCGCGCGCAGCGCCTGCTGCACGATGCCGTCGTCATCCCAGGCCGCGCTGCCCACCGCGTCCTTGCGCTCCGGCAGCCCGAACAGCATCACGCCGCGCACCCCCGCCGCCCAGGCGGCTTCCGCGGCCTCCACCAGCCGATCCACCGAGTGCTGGTACACCCCCGGCATCGACCCGATGGCCCGCGCCACGCCCTCCCCGGGGCAGGCGAAGAGCGGCAGCACCAGCTGCTCCGCCGCCAGCCGCGTCTCCCGCACCATGCCGCGCAAGGCCGCCGTCCGCCGCAGCCGGCGCATGCGTGTCGCCGGGAATCCCATGACGCCTGCCGCGGTCAGCCGCCGCCGGTGCCGGGTGACGCCGCCGCTGCCGTCATCCTCGGGCTCGCGTCTTGCGCAGCAGCAGGAGAGCCGCGCCGGCCAGCGCCAGGGTGAGCGCCGCCAGGCCGCGCCAATCCAGCGCCGGGACGACCGCCACCGGGGCGTTCCCCACGTTGGCGGTGCTCGTCGCCGTGGCGGTCGCGGTGCCGGGAGCGTCGTCGGTGAGGGTGACCGTGACGGTGTAGGTGCCGCCGGCGGCGTAGGTGTGAGTGCCGGAGACGGAGAACGTGCCGGCGCCGCCCGTCACGGTGCCGGCGGTGACGGTGGCGTCCCCCCAGTTGATGGAAGCGGTGAAGTCGCTCGGCACGTTGCCCGCGAAGGTGTCGGTGAACGTCGCCACGGTGCCGGTGAACGGGACGCCGGCGGTGGCGGCGAAAGTAACCGGGTGGCCGGTGAGCGCGTCGCCCTCGGCCACGTTCGCGGTGCTGTCGGTGCTGGCGGTCAGGTGCGACACGTTGTCGGTGACCTGCACCGACACGGAGAAGCTGCCTTCGTCGGCGTAAGTGTGCATGCCGCTCACGGAGAAGACCCCGCCGCCGTTCGCGGTGATGGTTCCGGCGGTCATGGTGGTATCGCCCCAGTTGATCGTGGCGGTGAAGTCGCTGACCATCGCGCCGGCGCGGCTGTCGGTGAAGGTCGCGACGACGCCATTGAACGCCGTGCCCTCGGTGGCGGCGAAGGTCATCGGGAAGGCGTTGACGCCGGCGCCGGCGACGTGCGCGGTGCTGGTGACCTGGGCCGTCGCGGTGCCCGGGGCGTCGTCGCTGAGCGTCACCGTGACGGTGAAGGTGCCGCTGCCGGCATAGGTGTGGGTGCCGGAGACGGAGAACGCGCCGCCGCCGCCGGTGACCGTGCCGGCGGAGGTGGTGGCATCCCCCCAGTCGATGGTCGCGGTGAAGTCGTTCGGCACGTTCGCGGTGAAGGTGTCGGTGAAGTTTCCCACCGTGGTGGTGAAGGAGGTGCCCGCGAGGGCGGCGAAGCTGACCCCCGTGCCGGACAGGGCGTCGCTCTCGGCGACGGACGCGGTGTCCGTCGCGGTGGCCGTGCCGGTGCCAGGCGACACGTCGGAGATGGTCACGGTCACGGTGAAGGAACCTTCGTCCGCATAGGTGTGCTGGCCCAGGACGGTGAAGGCCGCCGAGCTGGAGGCGATCGTCCCCGGCGAGGTCGCGGTGCCGTCGCCCCAATCGATGGTGGCGGTGAAGTCCGCCGGGGTGGCCGCGGCGTTGTCGTCCTCGAAGGTCGCCACCGCGCCGTTGAAGGCAGCGCCCTCGGCGGCCGAGAAGTCGACCGGGAACGCGGTGATCGTCGTGGCGCTGGCGCCGGCCGGCGACAGCAGTCCGAGGACGCCGCACAGCGGCAGCACGACGGCCAGCAGGCTCGTCTTCGATGGCAGCCAACCCTTACGCATGACTCCTCCCGTGAGCCCTGGGCCGCCGGGTGCGCGTCGCCGCCGGTGCACACCGTGTTCGCCGCGTCGTCCGAGCCACCCGGGCCCCGCAGTTCCGTAGGCGCGTGTCGCGGGGAAATATACCATGTGAGATCATCGGGCATGGTGTTTTCGAGGGTCCTGGACCGGGTCCTGGCCATGGCGATCGGTTGCCTGGCGCTCGCGCCGCCGGCGCCCATCGTCGCGTCCGCGCCGGGGGGCGGGTCCGCTGCGGCCGCTG
>DATNKH010000762.1:0-4164 GCA_035603475.1 Thermoanaerobaculia bacterium | reverse complement strand
GGGGGGATATGAGGGACCCGGAGCGAGGAGCGCTATTGCGCGCCGGACGCGGCGGCCTCGGGGCGTCCGGGGTGCTCGGCGTCGTAGGCGACGATGTCCGGGTCGTTCAGGTGCTCGGCTTTCCAGACCATGACGCGATGGATGCGGTTCCAGCCGCTCGGGTGATCGTAGAAGAGGATCTCCTCGATGCGGCCGGGCTGCATCTTGCGATATTCGGACAGGTGCATCGCGGCCTGGGCGAAGCCGTCGGGCTGGCGTGACACGTTGATGCCGTAGTTGTCCGCCTCGGCCTCCATCGTGCGGGTCAAAGTGTTGTTGACCGGCGTCAGCACGAACATATACGCCGAGAGCAAGAACAGCAGCAGCGGCAAGGCAGCCACGTCGCCGACGTCGCGGAGTCCCCAGCGCGCGCCGTAGCGGACCTGCAGCTTGTCGAAGGACCAGCGCAGGAAGGCGAACCCGACGACGATGATGATGCCGATGAAGGTGATGCCCTTGTACACGTGATGCATGACGTAGTGACCCATCTCGTGGCCCAGCACCCCCTCGATCTCCTCCGGCGAGCCGCGCTTCATCAGGTTGTCGTTCATGCTGATCTGCGTCGTCCCGAGCAGGCCGCTGACGTGCGCGCTCATGCGCTTGGTCTGCTTCGAGGCGTCGAACTCGTAGACGTCCGTCGCCGGGATGCCGTTGGCGCGCGCCATCGACAGGATCTGCTCCTTCAGCTGGCTGTCGGGCAGCGGCTTGAACTTGTTGAACACCGGCTCCAGGTACACCGGCGCGATGGCCGCGCCGAACATGGCGAAGGCGATCAGGACAAGCGCGCCCCACAGCCACCACGTGCGCGGCGCCTTGCGCAAGACGGCGTAGATCGCCACCAGCGTGAGCGTTCCCAGGACCAGGCCGATCGCCAGGCCTTTCGCCTGGTCCAAGAGCCAGGCCCCCAGCGTCTGGTTGGACATGTCGTACTGGTGCTCGCGGAAGTATCCCTCGTAGGCGCTCCACGGCAGCAGGACCACGCTGGTGATCAAGATATAGGAGAACGCGTAGAGGGCGGTCTGCAGCCCTTTGAAGCGCGTGATGCGCTCGGTCCAGTCGCGGATGCCGGTCGAGAGCCTGGTGCCCAGGAACAGCCAGGCGATGGCGAGGCCGATCAGGAAATCCCAGAGCATCAGCCAGTAGCCGCCCTCGAAGTAGGCGTCCGACTTGGCACGCGCCGCGGGGGAGAGCTGCGCCAGGTAGGCGGCGGTCGCCGCGTCGGGATCGAGGTGCGCGCTAGGGGCGGCGGCGGCAGGTGTCGCCGCGGCGGGGGTGGACGGGGCCGCGGTAGCGGCTGGTGCCGCTGACGCGGACGGCGCCGGCGCCGGCGCGGTCCCCGGTGCAGGCGCGTTGGCGGCCGCCGCGACGCCGGCGGTCAGCAGAGCGGCGGCAGCCGCGGCCAGGAGCGTTGCCTTGAAGTGTCTCATCCAGCTTCCTCCCCTTCCTGTCGGTGACCTGCCAGTGGCGTATCTTACGGTTGCCAACGCAACTTGTTTCGGCCGCACCTGAGGCGAGGGCGCACGCGAGAACGAGAGCGCTGGCGGACCCCTGAGGCGGATGGTCACGGCTTGATCGCGAGCCATGATACCTCACGCCGGCCACGGGGCCAGGTTCTCAATCCTTCCGGGAGGAGCCTGGCGTCAGTCCGACGGCCTGCGTTTGCAGGAGCTGTACCTTGAAATCCCGGTCGCAGACTTCGGATTTTCATGCTCCCGGCGGCGATTGCCGGTCCTGGCCCAGGCGCTGTTTCGGCGCCTCCACCGTTGGACAGTCGAGTCATCGCCGTAGGACACCGGAAATGGCCGATCCGCTCCGGCGAGCAGGCCGCTAAGGGCGTGGACGCACTATTTTCGGGGCAGAAGCAGCTTGGTATCAGGCTTGCACTTTCAATAGATCGAACGCGGACCGGCAGCATCGGGACCGCGATGCCGGGGCCGAATGCGATGCCCCAGGCGGCCAGCAGAGGCCACAGGAGGTAACAGGTCATGATCACTCGCGAACGCAAGCTTTTCAAGATCGCCATGGTCCTTGCGCTGGCGCTCATGGTAACCGCCCCCCTCGCCAGCAATGCCGGTGTCGCGGTGGGCATCGGCGTCGGCATCGCGGCGCCGGGACCGGGATACGTCTGGGTGCCGGGCTACTATAGCGGCTACGCATGGGTGCCGGGCTACTGGGGCTACCCGCCCTACGCCGGCGCCGCTTGGTTCGGTCCCCATTGGGGCTGGTACGGCGGCCACCGAGCCTTCGTGCGCGGCTACTGGGGCCACCCGGGCTTCCACGGCGGCGTCGGCTTCCGCGGCGGTTTCCGCGGCGGCTTCCGCGGCGGCTTCGCTCACCGTCGCTAAACTCCCATCGCAAACCCCCGCGCGCAGCAACCGACCAATCTGACCAGCAATGACCGATTCCCGGCTTGGAGGCTCCGGCCTTCAGGCCGGGCTTTGGGGCAAATGTCCGGACCCAAGACCCGGGTCACTGCTCCGCAGAGCCTCGGTGCTTCATCGCCAGCGTTTGGCGCAACACCGGCAGCACAGCCCGATCCTTTTCGCGGTTCGCATATTCCTTGGTCTCGATCACAGCTCCCAGCTCGAGAACCAGAACCCGGGCTTCCGCCAGCTGATACTGCACCGTCCGGCCTAGGAGATCCTGATAGGTCAGGCCGGCACCGATGGCGCTCATCACGTCGAGCGCGCCGAGATCGGTGGCCAGGAGGTGCATCCTCATGGTCTCGAGCTTCGCCATGTCCGGCTCGATGTGGCGCCCTGCCGGATCGCGATAGTGGGCCTTGAGCTTGCGGAGTGCCGCGAGGAGACGACCGAGGTTGTCAGCGCTCTTGTCGTAGAGGACGTCCAGGTCCAGGGTCAGGACAGGAGCCCCTTCCAGCAGGGCGGCGACTCCACCGACGACACAGAAGGCGACCCCATGCCGCAGCAGGGTTCGGAGAAGTCCGAGGAACCTAACGCTCCGGGATTCGTCCACGCCGGAGCTCCGTGAGCCCGTCGACCCAATCCTGCAGGACCTCGAGCCGTTCGAGCGGCGTCAAGCTGAGGGTCCACCGGATCAACGTGAGATCCACGCCGTCGGGAGACTCTTCATGCAGTGAGGGCTCTCGCGACCCTTCGGTGTCGGCCGGCTTTACTCGCCGGCGCTCCCAGAAGGCGCGGAAGTTCGCTTCATCCCAGACCTCCCGCTGCCGCTTCGCCTCCTCGATCGAGCGATGGCGATAGACGCCGGGTGGAAAGCGACGCGGACAGGTCTCGGCCGCGAACCGCCAGACGCGCTCGATCGCTCGCCACAGCGCGGGATCCCCCGGCTCGCGCCAGAGGGAGTCCTCCATCGCTTCGAGCCTGCGGAACTTCCGCACCGGCATCAGTCGCCCTCCAGGTTGAAACGACGCCGAAGCAGCTCGGCATCGCCCCTGTCTCTCGCGCGGACCGTGTCCTTCTTCATGCGATAGAGCGTGCGCGGCGAGGCCACCCACACGAGCTGCCCGTCGAGATCGACCCGCACTGCCTCGAGATCCGTAAAGTGGAACGCCTCGCCCAGCCGCGTGAGGATGTCGAGGTGGAAGTCTCCTTCGGGAGGGACGTACTGGACCGCGGGGTAGTCGCCCAGCAGCTCGTCCGCTGAGATCTCCTCGATCGAGGGATCCGCAAAGACCGATCGAAGAGCCGCCTTGAGCCGCTCGACGTTCTCGCGCTCGGGAGCGATGAAGATATCGAGATCCTCGGTCGCCCGGGCAAGCCCGAGGAGGTTCAACGCAACAGCGCCGAAGACCAGATACCGAAGCCCTTCCCGCTCGAGAGCGGCCAGGACGTTCTTGGTGATCTCGAGCTCCATGACAGGGCCTCTGCGCGACCTTCCAACTCTAGCACCGCGGAGCCCGGGCGCTGCCGACCGTGCGTCATCGCGCGGACCGGCAGCGTGCCCCGATATGCCGCGAGGAACGCGCCGGCGTCGGCGCTATTCGCCACCGCCGAGCAGCCGCTCGATCTGGCGGCGGTGGCGAAGGACGTGGACGATCCCGTGCTCCAGCATCCCCTGGGGGTCGTAGACAGGCCCCCAGTTGACGGGGAAGAGAATGCTCGACACCTCCTCGGCGGCGAAGGCGGGGTCGGCTCGCAGCCC
>DATNKH010000761.1:0-5220 GCA_035603475.1 Thermoanaerobaculia bacterium | reverse complement strand
AGTCCTCTGCCGCCGCCCCCGGACTTGGGACCCTCGCCCAAAGCACGGGGAAGGGGCGATCCAGTCCCTGCCCTCGCGAGGATAAGGCGAGACGGCCGGCATCCAACTGTGCTCTAGTTGCGCTCCAAATGCCCTCTCAGCCCACCAACTTCGGCCTCCTCGAAGGGCCGTTCTGCGACTACGAGAGGAGCCGCGCCGTGGTGCTGCCGGTGCCGTTCGAGCGCACCACCACCTACGGCAAGGGCACCGCCCACGGCCCGGCGGCGATCGTCCGCGCCTCGCAGGCGATGGAGCTCTACGACGAGGAGCTCGAGGCCGAACCCTTCGAGCAGGGTATCGCGACCGTGCCGCCGTTCCTGCCCGAGGCTTTCGACATGGCGGCGGCGCTGGCGGAGATCGAGGTCGAGGCGCACCGTCACCTCGCGCTCGGCAAGTTCCTGGTCGTCCTCGGCGGCGAGCACAGCCTGTCGCTGGCGCCGGCGCGGGCGGCGCGCGCCGTCCACGGCGGCATCGGGGTGGTGCAGTTCGACGCGCATGCCGACCTGCGGGAAGAGTTCGAGGGTACTCCGTACAGCCACGCCAGCGTCATGAAGCGTATCGTCGACGACGGCTTCCCCAGCCTGGCGGTCGGTCTGCGGTCGCTCTCGGCGCCGGAGGCCGAGCTCATCCGCCGCCAGCAGCTCCCGGTCCTCTGGGGCTACCAGCTCGACCACGCGGCGGAGGTCTTCGCGCCGGTGCTCACAGCGCTGCCGCAGAAGGTGTACCTGAGCTTCGACATCGACTATTTCGACCCCGCGCTGGTGCCGGCCACCGGCACGCCCGAGCCGGGAGGCGGCTGGTGGTACCCGACGCTTGCCCTGCTGCGTGCCCTGTTCAACGCCAAGACCGTGGTCGGCATGGACCTGGTCGAGCTGGCGCCCATCGGCGGCCAACCGGCGAGCGACTTCCTCGCCGCCAAGCTGATCTACAAGTGCCTCGGCTACCTGCAGGAGTCGGAGTCCAACAACGTGCTGCACTGAGCCGCGGCGTCGGGTAGTGTCCTTGACTGCTGGATTGCCCTTGCCGCCCTCCCACCGTTTGGGCGAGGGTCCAAGTCTAGAGGGCGGCGGCGGCGGACCGCGGACCCTCGCCCAAACGGCGGGAGGGAGGCGAGGGCAATCCAGCCAGGACACTACCCGGCGTCCCCGGCGTCCCGGCGTCGGGTAGAATTGACATAAGTTGTTTGATTCGAGTACTAT
The DNA here is from genome assembly GCA_035603475.1 of Thermoanaerobaculia bacterium. Taxonomy (GTDB): domain Bacteria; phylum Acidobacteriota; class Thermoanaerobaculia; order Multivoradales; family UBA5704; genus JASLEW01. Next base: position 3,982 of record DATNKH010000761.1, on the reverse strand, counting down.
CGATCTGTACGAGAGCGCCGCCGGGTTGCCTGCGGATGACTGCCGCAGGTGCCGGCCGCGTCCCCACCCGAGTCGTCACGGCGAGGAATCCAAGTTGGCCAACGCCCAGCCCCAGCCTTCGGCGTCGCCGCTGGCAGCACCCGCGGCGCCGCTCCAGGCGCCGGCGCCGCACCGCGAGCTGCGGCGGCGCCACGTCGGCAGCAGCGAGGTGGCGGCGCTGTTCAACCTCAGCCCGCACGCCACGCGCCTGGAGCTCTACCTGCGCAAGCGCGGCGAGCTGCCGGAGCCGGATCTCTCCGCGTACGAGCCGGCGGTCTGGGGGCTGGTCTTGGAGTCGGCGGTCGGCCAGGCGGTCGGGGAGCGCATGGGCTGGTCGGTACGGAAGGTCCGGCGCTACGTGGTTCATCCCGACGTCGAGGGCATGGGCTGCTCGCTGGACTTCGAGGTCGTCCACCACCGCCGAGGCGCCGGCGTCCTCGAGATCAAGACGGTCGATCGCCTGGCGTTCCGCCATTGGGAAGGCGGCCGGCCGCCCATCCATTACGAGCTGCAGCTGCAGCACCAGCTCGCGTGCACCCGCAGAGCTTGGGGCGCGATCGGCGTGCTGGTGGGCGGCAACGAGCTGCGAGTCACCCCGTACGAGCGCCACCATGGCGCCATCGCCCGCATCGAGCGCGAGGTCGAGGTCTTCTGGCGCGAGGTGGCGGAGGGGCGGCCGCCGCGTCCCGATTACCACGCCGACCTGGCCACGTTGACCGCGCTCTATCGCCATGCCGCCAGGGGCAGCTTCCTCGACCTCCGCCAGAGCGCCCGGGTGCGACAGCTCTGCGAGGAGCACACCGCCGCCGCGGAGGCCGAGCGCACCGCGCGGCAGCGGCGCGAGGCCGCCAAGGCCGAGCTGCTCGACCTGATCCGCGACGCCGAGACCGTCTGGCCGGACGGCTTCAGGATCTCCGCTGGGACCGTCGAAGGCGGCCCGGTCCAGTACGTCCGCGACGCGTACCGGAGCTTGCGCGTCAGCCGCATCCCCACCCGAACGGATGGCACGCCGGCGATACCCGACGGCGATGCCCGGCGCCGAGAGGCTTCCCATGTCTACCCCTACCCGTCCACTTCTTTCTCCTGACGACGGCTGCGGCGAGCCCGTGCTCGACGCCCCCAGCGACGCGAGCATGGCGAGCATGGCGAGCGCGGCCACCCACCAGGCCCTCCGCACGCCGCGGCTGGACGAGCAGCGCGAGCTGTTGGCGCTGGTCGAGACCACCGGCGAGCTGAGCAGCAGCCGCTACGAGCCGCGCGACCTGCCGAGCGCCATCACGCTGGCGCGGATGATCGCCACCTCGCCGCTCTGTCCGCTGGCGCTGCGCGGCCGCGAGGCCGACGTGCTGCTGGTGATGATGACCGGCGCCGAGATCGGGCTCACCACGATGCAGTCGCTGCGCAACCTGTACATCGTCGAGGGCCGCATCGGCATGAGCGCCGCGTTGATCCGCGGCCGCTGCCAGAAGCACGGCGACTGCGCGCTCTTCGAGGTCGCCGAGGCCGACGCCGCGCATGCCGTGGTCGAGGTCAAGAAGCGCGGCTGGCCCGCGAGCCGCCGCGTCTCGTGGTCGATCGCGGACGCCGAGCGCGCCGGCCTGATCAAGGAGGACCAGCCCGACTCGCCCTGGCGCCGCTGGCCGCAAGAGATGTGCGTGGCGCGCGCCACCACCCGGGCCGCCTCGATGTACTTTCCTGAGATCACCAGCGGCCTGCTATCCGAGGAGGACCTGCGGGACATGAGCGCGGCGGCCGGCACCACGGCCGGCACGCCGGCGCTGGCGGCGGACCTCGCGCCGCCGATCACCGGTCGCGCTCCCGGCGTGGTGACGCCGCCCTCGCTCTCCGCCCTCGACGCCTTCGCGGCGGCCGGCGCCGCCCCCGCTCCGAGCGGCCCGCGCGCCCCGGCGGGTGGCGGCGGCCGGCATGAGCCCTCCACCCAGGCGCGAGCGGCAAGGAAGCCCCCGAAGCGCGCCGATCCAGGCAGGAACGGCGGCCGGGCCCCGGCGAGCACCGCCGCCGCGCGCCAGCGCAAGAAGGCCACGACCGCCGGCCGCAATGGGCGATAGATCGCGATAGATCGCCATCGATTTGCGATCGATCGCGGAAGCCCGAGATCGATCGCGAGAGGCCGCGCGATGCCATGAAGGTCTACGCTGGCACCAGCGGCTTCAGCTACCAGGGATGGAAGGGGAGCTTCTATCCTGACGACCTGCCGGCCGGCGAGATGCTGCGCTACTACGCCGAGCGGCTGCCGGCCGTCGAGATCAACAGCACCTTCTACCGTCTGCCCAGGGAGAGCATGCTGGCGGCGTGGGCGGAGGAGGTGCCGGCCGGCTTCCTCTTCGCACTCAAGGCCTCGCGATACATCACCCACATCAAGCGCCTCGCGGCAGCCGAGCCCGCGACCGACCTCCTGCTGAAGCGGGCCGGCGCGCTGGGCGAGCACCAGGGGCCGATCCTCTTCCAGCTGCCTGGCAACCTCAAGGCCGACCTGCCACTCCTGCAGGCGTTCCTCGAGCTCCTTCCACGCGACACCCTGGCCGCCTTCGAGTTCCGCCACCCATCTTGGTCCGAGCCCGCGGTGCTCAAAGCGCTGCGGGACCGCGGCTGCGCGCTCTGCATCGCCGACGCCGACGAGGAACCGGCGACCGCGGTCGACGCCACGGCTGAGTGGGGCTACCTGCGCTTGCGGCGTGAGAGCTATGACGCTGACGCGCTGGCGGCCTGGGCGGAGCGCATCGCCCGCCAGCCCTGGAAACTCGCGTACGTCTTTTTCAAGCACGAGACCGCCGAGGGCCCGCGGCTGGCGGCCAGCTTCCTCGCGCTGCACCGGCGCTGGTGCTGAAGGGCGCTGAGATACAGTGTGCAGCATGGAGCGCGGGGCGGTAGCGAGGGCCGGCGGGTGAGCCGGGAGGGCGGGACCGACGCCGAGCGGGTGTGGGAGCTGCTGGGCCGGCTGTTCAAGACCCACCCGTGGCACGGGGTGCCCGCCGGGGACGAAGCACCGCGAGTGGTCACCGTCTATGTCGAGATCGTCCCGTCCGACGCGGTCAAGTACGAGGTCGACAAGGTCACGGGCCACCTCAAGGTCGACCGGCCGCAGAAGTTCTCCAACGTCTGCCCCAGCCTCTACGGCTTCATTCCGCGGACTTTCTCCGGCGAGCAGGTCGCCGAGCTGGCGCGGCGCCGCACCGGCCGCGCGGCGCTGGCCGGCGACGGCGATCCGATCGACGTCTGCGTGCTCTCCGAGCGCTCGTTCTCGCACGGCGATTTCCTACTGCGCGCGCAGCCGATCGGCGGCCTGCGGGTGATCGACGACGACCAGGCCGACGACAAGATCGTCGCCGTGCTCGAGGGCGACCTCACCTTCGGCAAGATCGAGGACCTCGGCGAGCTGCCGCGCCCGGTGGTGGAGCGGCTGGAGCACTACTTCCTCACCTACAAGCTGGCGATCGACGCCGGCGCCCTCGCGAGCGGGACGCGCGCCGCCCCGGTCGCGGCGAGACAGACCGAGGTCGAGATCGCCGGCGTCTTCGGCCGCGACGAAGCCCGCGAGGTGATCGAGCGCGGCCTCGCGGACTACCGCGAGCGCTTCCCGGACCTCAAGGAGCAGATCCTCGCCGCGCTCCGCGGGACCGTCTGAGTCGCCCTTGCACGGCGCCGGCTCTCACCCAGGGCAAGGGACGGGGAATCCCGCTCCCAAGCCTCTCACCCTCGACCATATCCGCCGGGCGCTCGCCGGCCACCATCCGCAGGTGCTGGAACCGGTGCCGCACCAGGCCGAGGCCGCGGTGGCGCTGGTCCTCGCCGGCGCCGCCGAGCTCGCACTCTGCGTCATCCGGCGCGCCGAGCACCCGCGCGATCCCTGGTCGGGCCACCTGGCGCTGCCCGGCGGGCGCGCCGATCCCGCCGACCCGCACCCGCGCGCGGTCGCCGAGCG
>DATNKH010000760.1:0-2387 GCA_035603475.1 Thermoanaerobaculia bacterium | reverse complement strand
GGCCCCCAAGAGCGCCAGCACCTCTCCGGCAGAGATCGAGAACGAGATCGCGCGGACGGCCGCTTGCGGCCGTCCGCGAGAAACGTAGACCTTTCCCAGCTCGCTGGTCTCCAAGATCATCACGCTGCAGACCTCGAGGCGCCGGCCGCGATCGTCGGGCCCGTGCTTGCGGCGGCGGCCAGGATCTCGTCGACCATGAACAGCCTTGGGCCGCCGCGGGCCAGGCGGTTGAAAAACGCGCCTACGCCGGTTGAGCCGGTACCGAAATCGGGAGCGAGCGCGAAACCGGAGTCGTCGGGAAACAGCGCCCTTCCGTCGCGGTAGACGCGATGGAGATAGACCAGCTCGGCGAGCTGCGATGCTTGCTCTCGATACCCATCGTCGGCCAGGAAGCGGCTCATGTCGAGCAAGAATTCGCCATTGCCCGCAAGCCCGTGACATTGTCCGAGACTCCCATGCCAGCGGTCGGCGATCACCGCGGCGGCAGCAGCCTCGGCCAGCTCGCGGTAGCGGCGCTCGCCGGTCACGACGTGTGCACGAAGCAGGGTCGTGGCCACGCCGGAGGAGCCATTGCACCAGTACGGCCAGCGTGACGGACGACCGGGGCCGTGCGCCCAATACGCGCGCCCCTGGTCCATCTCCGCCGTCTCCTCGAGGATGCTGAGCGCATCTCGAGCGGCATCCAGATAACGATGAGTGCCAGTCGCCACGGCGGTCGCCAGGAGGAAGTAGCCAATGCCGGCATTGCCGTGGGCGAAGCCGTAGAAGACCTCTTTGCCACGGTCCGGGTTCTGGCCTCGCCGGGGCCAGGTCAGGCCGCCTGGCTGCGGCGTGGCCGCGGCCAGGACGAGGTCGGCGGCTTCGCCGGCACGCCGCAAGAACGCACCATTCCCAGTCGCGGTGTAGAAGTGCAGCAGCATGATGCCGATCCCGGCGAGGCCATGGGTCACGTCGCAGACCTCTGGGTCGAAAGGCAACGCTCGGGCCAGGTTGGATGCGGTTGCAGCGAGCTCCACGTCTTTCAAGGCGCGAGCGGCGTCGAGCACGAACCAGGCGGCGCCCGCGCTGCCGAAGTACAGGCCGGGCGGCCTGGCCGGCTGGCGCCCGATCGTTGCAACGATCCAGCTGGCGAGGCCCCGGATCTTGGCCTGCGCCGTTCGGTCGTCGAGCGCAGGAAACTGCGCTAGCAGGAAGCACCCGATCCCCGACGCACCGTGCTGGACGTTGCAGGGATCGGTGCGGCTTCCCTGGCAACTCACCTCGATGGGGCGCTTGGGCGCAGCCGGGTCAATCCTCTCGAGTGCGTCCACGGCAACACCGCGCGCCACCGCAAGGATCTCCGCCTCGCTCATGGTTTTCTGCGCCGCGGCTCGTGGGGGGTCGCGGATCCGCCGCCCTGGCGCACATCTTTCCCTGACCTGAGCGGCACTCCACCGCGCCGCGGGGTCCTCGGCGAGGCAGCCCAGCACGATCTCGCGGATATGGCTCTCGACAATGCCTTCCCGGCCAAGGACCGCGAGCCACGCCGCAAGGCGGGACAGGTCGCTCCGCTGCCGAGGTCGGTCAGGCAGTACGAAAGGGTCATAGAGGGAGGCGATGAAGAATGCGACCGCGCCCAGGGCGAAATGGTCGTCCGAGCGCTGCGGCAGCTCGCCGCGGAGCTGCTCCGGAGACGAGTACGCGGGAGTACCGCCGGCTGCGGGTCGTCCCGCGCCCATGGCGCACGCCATCTCGAGATCGATCAACCGCAGGTCGCCGCCAGGGAGGAGCATCACGTTGTTGGGGTTGAAATCGACGATCAGCATGCCGGCCAGGTGACAAGCCTCGACCAGCGCGGCACACTGGCCAATCAGGGCATCGATCTCAGCGCCTGGAAGCGGCCGCCGTGAAGAGCTCCTGCGGTCTTGGACGAAGCGGCGGAGACTCCCGCCAGGCACCTGGTCAAGGACCAGGAACAGATGGTCCCCCTTGCTGAAAACCTCGCGCAGTCCGGGCGCCACACCGGCCCCTTCGAGGCGCCGGAGGTTCTCGCCTTCGATGCGCAATCGGTCACGCGCGTCCTCGTCGTTGCGATCGATGTCCACGTGCGCCCGCGCCTCTTTGACCACCACGGTGTCGCCCGTCTGCTCGTCGAGCGCTCGATAGACCCCACCCTTGTTGGCGTGCCGGAGCGCCCCAGAAATTCGATATCGCTCGTGGAGCAGCACGGTCTTCACGCCGGCAAGATCCACGGCCGGTTCAAGCTTGCCGGCTTTCACGAATGGATCCTCGGCCCAGACCGGGGCGGTGAACCAGCCACCGCGCGTGTCGGGTACGGGCCGACCCTGGGGGTCGCGGATCACATGGAGCAGCGATCCCTCAGGTGTGAAGATCTCCTCGGGCGAGAA
>DATNKH010000759.1:0-3868 GCA_035603475.1 Thermoanaerobaculia bacterium | reverse complement strand
CCGGCGAGGGCGCCGATGTCCGCCGCGTGCCGAACCGTTCACTCAGAGGCATGGTGGGCAGGAACTTCGGCTGCTGCCTGGCCTGGGCCGCCTGCTCGAAGGCATAGGCGAGAGCGATGAGCCGCGGCTCGCTCCAGGCGGTGCCGGTGAAGCTGAGGCCGATCGGCAGGCCGAACGCGGTGCCGCCCGGCACCGTGATGTGAGGATAGCCCGCCACCGCCGCCGGCGTGGAGTCGGACACCTGGAAGTGGTCACCGTCGATCAGGTCGGTGGTCCAGGCCGGGGCGTTGGTGGCCGTGACGATGGCGTCGACGTTGAACATCTGCAGCACGGCGTCGATGCCCTGGGCGCGAGCAAAGGTATGGGCGTTGATCAGCGACTGCGCGTACTGGGCGGCGGTGATGCCGCTGTTCTCGCAGATGAGGAAGATCTCCTGGCCGAAGAACGGCATCTCCTGGTCGGCGTGCGCGTTGTTGAAGGCGATGAGATCGGCCAGGGTGTGAACCGAGAGGCCGACCCGGGTGGCGAGGTACTTCGCGATGTCGAAGGGGAAGTCGTAGAACAGCACGTTCGTCTCGTCGACGCCGGCGAAGAGCTGCGCGGCGCTAGGCAGGTCGGCCGGATCGACGAGCGTCGCGCCCGCCGACTGCAGGATCTCGAGCGCCGCTTCGAAGGACGCGTCCGTCTTGTCGTTGAACCCGGTGAAAGTGGCGCGGGCGACGCCCAGGCGGGCCCCCTTCAAGGCATTGGGGTCGAGGAACTGCGTGTAGTCGGTGTGGAAGTTGCCGGCGCTGGCCGCCGTCGCCGGATCGCGCGGGTCGACCCCGACCAGGGCTCCCAGCACCGTCGCGGCGTCGGCCACCGTGCGGGCGTGCGGCCCGACCACGTCCTGGTTGTGGGAGATCGGCACCACGCCGGCGCGGCTGGTGAGGCCGAGCGTGGTCTTGATGCCGACGACGCCGTTGATCGAGGCGGGGCAGACGATCGAGCCGTCGGTCTCGGTGGCCAGCGCGAAGGTGGTGAAGTTGGACGAGGTCGAGGCGCCCGAGCCGGAGCTCGAGCCACAGGGGTTGCGGTCGAGGTAATAGGGGTTGTGGACCTGGCCGCCGCGGCCGCTCCAGCCGCTCGAGGAGTGGGTGGAGCGGAAGTTGGCCCACTCGCTGAGGCCGGCCTTGCCGAGGATCACGGCGCCGGCGGCGCGCAGCCGGGCGGCGACCGTGGCGTCCTGGGGAGGAGCCGGGCCGAGCAGGGCGAAGGAGCCCGCGGTGGTGTGCAGCTTGTCGGCGGTGTCGATGTTGTCCTTGAGGACCACCGGGATGCCGTGCAGCGGGCCGCGCGGGCCCTTGGTGTGGCGCTCCTTGTCCAGCGCCAGGGCGATGCTGATGGCGTCGGGGTTGATCTCGAGGATGGAGTTGACCTTCGGGCCGCGCTTGTCGAGGGCGTGGATGCGTGCCAGGTAGTACTCGACCAGCTCGGTCGAGCTGAGATGGCCCTTGGACATCATGCTCTGCAGCTCGGCGATGGTGGCCTCGTTGAACTCCGAGGGTGCCGCGGCGACGGCGGCCTGGATCTCCTCGGGCGTAGCCTCCTCGGCGAGGTTTCCGGCATCCTGCGCCCGGGCGGCGGAGCCGGTGAGCATCCCGGCTCCCGCCATCGAGGCGCCGGCGCCGGCCAAGGCGCCGAGCCGGAACAGGGTGCGCCGATCGACCCCGCTGGCCGTGGTCCGATCCTCGCCGTCTCGACGGCCGTCAAGAGGCAGGTCTGAAGGTTCTCTGGGCGGACGATCTGCCGACATGAGCTTCCTCCTTCCTTGTAGGGTTAGGACATGGGACATCGAAGGTTGAGCAATTCATACATGCCGTCAACGTGGGGCGCGAACCGCGAGAAAGCTACTGCGGTGAGTCCCGGCGGTGTGGAAAATGGTTCAGAGCCACAGCTGCCACCATCGTCGTAGGCGGGGCTCGCGGGCCGCGCGGGAGTCGCGTCCTCTCGCGGGAGAGCCCTCCGCTTCGCCATATCGGTCAGCCAGCCAGCTGACGCGCTGCCCTAGCCAGACTCTGCATGCACAGACCATGCACGGCACCCGCTTGCAGCCGGCGTCAGCGCCTCACGGCGACGGGATGGAAGCGGCGTTATCTCACCGGCGAAGATCGGCGAACAGCTCGGCGATCCGGCAGCGGAAGCCGGGCACGACTTCCCCGCCGTCCAGCATGTCGTCCTCGGTAAGGTGGACCGCGCTGGTCCGGCGCCCCACGCGGGAGTGGCTGCGGACGATGCGCCTTGCCGGATCGACGACCCAGACCGCTCGCACCCCGAGCCTCAGGTAGTCGGCGACCTTGGCGCGCACCTCGCCCGGGCGACTGCTCGGGGTGAGCACCTCGACGGCGAGGTCCGGAGCGAGCTCCAGGAAACGAGGCTCGAGCCCGCCAGCGGGGAGGCGCTCCCGGGAGACGAAGGCGACGTCAGGGCAGAGGAGGGTGTCCGGATCGCGCTCGAGTATGAAGCCCGCCTCGGCGGTGAACAGCGCTCCCAGATCGTGGGTGTAGATGTGCTGGGCTAGCGCGACCAGCAGGCGGGCGCTGACGGCCCCGTGGGCGCTGATGGCCGGCGTCACGAGCCGCAGGACCCCGCGCCGCAGCTCGTGGGGCAGGTCGGGCTGAGGCACTCGGAGCAGGTCGTCGACGGTAAGAAGAGTCTTGGAGCCCATCGGAGTGTGCCCAGGCGTCGGTCGCGAGCCATCTTATCTCGATTGACGGAAAAGCTCATGTCCGCCAGTTGGCGGACCGCACTTCCGGGTGACGCAACAGGTATGATTGATTCGATCAAGGAGAGTGTGCCAATGACCGACCAGGAGCCGCTCGCGGCCACGGGCGACGCGGGCAGCCTGCAGCTGGACCGTGCCGAGTACGCGGAGAATGCGCCGGAGCGCTGCGCCGCCTGCGGCCGGGCGCTCGGCGGCAGCTACTACGAGGTCGGCGGCCGTACCTGCTGCGCGGCTTGCCAGGAGCGGATCGCCGCCGCTCTCGCGGGGCGCCCCGGGCCTGCCGGCTTCCTGCGTGCGGCAGGCGCCGGGCTCGGTGCCGCGGCGGTCGGGTCGGCCATCTACTTCGCGGTGCGCGCCGCAACCGGTTACGAGTTCGGGCTGATCTCGATCCTGGTGGGCTTCCTGGTCGGCAAGGCGGTTCATTGGGGCTGCGGCGGCCGGGGCGGATGGCCGTACCAGGCACTCGCGGTGCTCCTCACCTACCTGGCCATCGTGTCGATCTACGTGCCGGTGACTCTCGACGTGGTCAAGCAGGAACAGGCCGCGGCGACGACAGCCGAGACAACCGCCGCCGCGGCCGGCAGCGATGGCGCCAAGGCGGCGCCACCGGGGCGGGATCAGGCGGACGCCGCCGGTGGCCGGGCGCCGGCTCGCGGCGGCGCGCGCCACCCCGCCTCCTCCCGCTCCCTGGCCGGTCGTGCCGGGACGCTGGCGATGGCCTTGCTGGTCGCCGCAACGGTGCCCTTCCTGGGCGGCGTCGGCATTCTCGGGCTGATCATCATCGCGATCGGGCTCTACGAGGCGTGGAAGCTGAATCGGCGGCCCCGGCTCGTGGTCAGCGGTCCGCACACAATTGTTCCCCAGGCCTGGCGGCGATGACCTGCGCCTGCGGCACGGAGGTGGCGGAGGCGCTCCTCGCCTGTCCCTCCTGCCACCGCCTGGTCCACGCGGACTACCTCAAGGGCCTTGCCGCGGCGGCGGAGGCCGCCGCCCGGCGCGGCGACTCCGTCGAGGAGATCGCCAACTGGCGGCAGGCCCTGGACCTGCTGCCGCCCGGGTCGCGGCAGGCCGCCCAGGTCGGCGCCAAGGTCGAGGCTTTGAGTG
>DATNKH010000758.1:0-6117 GCA_035603475.1 Thermoanaerobaculia bacterium | reverse complement strand
TCGTCGACGAGTCGTGGTGCAGCTCGGGCTCTTCGTCGGCCTCGAGCTGCGGGGCGATCTGCGAAGCGAGCTGCTTGCCGAGCTCGACGCCCCACTGGTCGAACGAGTCGATGCGCCACACTGTGCCCTGGGTGAAGACTGCGTGCTCGTAGAGCGCGACGAGCTTGCCGAGCGCCCTGGGGGTGAGCTCCTCCAGAAGGATGAGATTGGATGGACGGTTCCCGGGGAAGGTGCGATGGGGCACCAGCTCCGCTAGCGTTCCCTCGGCCGCCACCTGCTCGGGCGTCTTGCCGAAGGCCAGGGCCTCGGCCTGGGCCAGCACGTTCGCCAGCAGCAGGTCGTGGTGGCGCCCCAGGGGATGGAGCGGCCGGCCGAAAGCGATGAAGTCGCAGGGGATCAGCTTCGTGCCCTGGTGGATCAGCTGGTAGAAGGAGTGCTGGCCGTTGGTGCCCGGCTCGCCCCAGTAGATCGCTCCCGTCTGGTAGTCCACCTCGGCGCCGTCCAGGGTGACGCGCTTGCCGTTGCTCTCCATGGTCAGCTGCTGCAGGTAGGCGGGGAAGCGCTTCAGGTACTGCTCGTAGGGCAGCACCGCGACGGTCTGGGCGTCGAAGAAGTCGCCGTACCAGAGATGCAGCAGGCCCAGGAGGACGGGCAGGTTGCGCGGCCATGGCGCGGTGCGGAAGTGCTCGTCCATCTCGTGGAAGCCGTCGAGCATGGCGCGGAAGCTCTCCGGTCCCACCGCGATCATCGTCGACAGGCCGATCGCCGAGTCCATCGAGTAGCGGCCACCCACCCAATCCCAGAACCCGAACATGTTGGCGGTGTCGATGCCGAACCCGGCGACCTCGCCGGCGTTGGTCGACACGGCCACGAAGTGCCTGGCGATCGCCTGCTCGTCGTGCAGCGCCGCCAGCGTCCACGCCCGGGCGGTGCGGGCGTTAGTCATGGTCTCGAGGGTGGTGAAGGTCTTCGAGGAGACGATGAACAGCGTCTCGGCGGGATCGAGGTCGCGGGTGGCTTCCACGAAGTCGGTGCCGTCCACGTTGGAGACGAAGCGGAACGTCATCTCCCGATCGCTGTAGTGCTCGAGCGCCTCGTAGGCCATCACCGGGCCGAGGTCCGAGCCGCCGATGCCGATGTTGATCACGTTGCGGATGCGCTGGCCCGTCTGCCCGGTCCAGCTGCCGCCGCGGACGCGGCGCGAGAACTCGGCCATCCGGTCGAGCACCGCATGGACCTCGGGCACCACGTCCACGCCGTCGACCAGGATCGACCGGCCGCGCGGCGCGCGCAGCGCCACGTGGAGCACGGCCCGCCCCTCGGTCGTGTTGATCTTGTCGCCGCGGAACATGGCCGCGATGCGCTCGCGCAGGCCCGATTCCTCGGCCAGGCGCAGCAGCAGCGCCAGGGTCTCGTCGGTGACCCGGTTCTTCGAGTAGTCGAGATAGATCCCGGCGGCCTCGACGGCCAGGCGCTCGCCGCGCCCCGGGTCGTCGGCGAAGAGCTGCCGCAGGTGCAGGTCGCGGACGGCCGCGGCGTGCTTCTCGAGGGCCAGCCAGGCCGGGCGCAGCCGCAGACCCAAGTCATCGCTCATTCCGTTGCCTCCGGTCATTCCGGTCACCTCCTCGAGTCACATGATCCCTCGCCCGCCGGCGCCGCCAGCGGCCGGAACCCGGCGCAGCGCAAGATAGGCAGCGCCGGATAGCGCGGGAACGCCGGGTCGGAGTCGGCGAGGCCGCAGCGGACGAAGACGCTGCGCGGCGACGCCAGCAGCCGCAGGTGCACACAGGAAGCGCACAGGCCGGGCTGGACGGCGAGGCGCGCCAGCAGGCGGCGGCGCTCGGCCGCCGGCTCCTCGCCGCCATCAGCCTCCGGCGCCATGAGCTCTACTCTCATCTATCCATCTACGTGTCGGCGACGCGTTTGGACCCCTGGAGTCCCGGAGTCCCGGAGTCCCAGCCTAGTCGATCTGCCGGTGGGCCAGGGCCTCGTCGAGAACCGGGACCTTGCCCTCGCCCAGGGCCTCGACGTGGGCGGTCGGGCCGATGAGGACCAGCAGATCGCCGCTCTCGAGGACGGTATCGGCATCCGGAATGACCTGTTCCTCGCCGTGGCGGCCGTGGCGCTTGATCTCGATGACGCGGGCGCCGAGGGTCTGCGGCAGCCGCGCCTCGGCGAGGGTGCGGCCGACCAGGTCCCCGGGCACCGGGACCATGCGCAGGGCGAAGTCCGGCGGCAGCTCGACGTACTGGCGGCTGCTGCCCGAGTCGCGGCTCGAGACGAAAGTGGCGAGCAGCGACGGCCTGCCCAGGACCTCCTGCGCGTAGACCGCCATCAGGTCGCGCTTGGCCAGCACGCCGAGCAGGCGGCCGTCGACGTCGACCACCGGCAGGCGCTCGTAGTCGCTCTGCGCGAAGAGCTGCGTCGCGCGGTGCAGGCGTTCGTCCTTGGTCACCACCGTCCCGACCGGCACCATCAGGTCGTGCGCCACGACCGCGGTCAGCGCCTCCGGATGCTCGAGCACGTGCTTGATGTCGTGCAGCGAGATGGCGCCGAGCAGGCGGCGGTCGTCGGCGACCACGAAGAGCCGCTGCCGGCGGCCCGAGAGGAAGGTCTCCACCACCTTGCGATAGTCGTCGCCGGGGTGCAGCACGTCCAGGTCGGGGCGTGCCAGGTCCTCGGCCTTGAGGCCGGCGAGCACCGCCTCCTCCATGCGCCATGGCAGCTCGATGCCACGCCCGCGCAGCGACTCGGTGTAGATCGAGTACTTCCGCAGCCGCCTGGCGAGCAGGCTGGCGATGATCGCCGCCAGCATCACCGGCAGGATGAGGTCGTAGTTCTGGGTGAACTCGAACAGGATGAGGATGGCGCTGATCGGCGCGTGGCTGGTGCCCGCCATCACCGCCGCCATGCCCACCGCGGCGTAGGCGCCGTAGTGCTCCGAGACGAGGTGCGGCCAGAGCAAATGCGCCGAGTAGCCGTAGGCGCTGCCGACCAGCGCGCCGAAGCACAGCGAGGGGGTGAACATGCCTCCCGAGCCGCCGGAGCCCGCGGTCAGCGCGGTCGCCAGCAGCTTGGCCGCCGCCAGGCCGAGCAGCAGCAGGATGGTCAGCTCCGGCACCCCGTGGCGCGCCGAGAAGTGCAGCTTCTCGGTGAGCGCCAGGTTGATCGTGCCGTAGCCGCGCCCCAGCACCAGCGGCGAGAGGTACAGACCGATCAGGCCGAGCAGCGGCATGCCGATCAGCGGCTGCAGCGGCCGCGGAACGAAGGTGAGGCGCTTGAACGCCTTCCTCCCGGCACCCACGCCGAGCATGAAGATCAGCGAGGTCAGGGCGCCGACGACCCCCAGCCCGGCATAGGGCACCAGCTCCCAGCCGCCGGTCATGGTGTAGCCGTGGGCCTCGTAGAGCGGCGCGTTGCCGACCACCGAGCGCGCGATCACCGTCGCGATCACCGACGAGGCGACGATCGGGCCGAAGATCTCGAGCGCGAAGTTGCCGAGGATGACCTCCATGGCGAACAGGGCCCCGCCGAAAGGGATGTTGTAGGTGGCGGCAAGCCCGGCGGCGGCGCCGCAACCGACCAGGATCTTGACGCGATGCGGCGGCAGCCCCAGCCGCATCCCCAGCCACGACGAGATCATGGCGCCGAGGCGGATCATCGGCCCCTCCCGGCCCAGGGAGCCGCCGCTGCCGACCGTGGCGATCGAGGCCAGCGCGTCCAGCAGCACCGGCCGGCTGGCGATCTTGCCGCCGGAGAGCGCCACCGCCTCGATCAGCATGGCCATGCCCTCGCCGCCGACCGGCCGGCGTCCGAGCCAGATGATCAGGGCCACCAGCGCCCCGCCGGCGGTCGGGGCGGCGATCATCACCCAGGGAGGCACGCTGGGCGCCACCGCCACGCCGAGGTCGCCGCGGGAGCCCCAGAGCAGCGCCTGGACGCCCTGGATCAACCCCTCGGTCGCCATGCCCAGGAGGCCGCCGACCACTCCCACCACCCCGATGAGCAGGAAGAAGAGGCGTTCCTCGCGGGTGGCGATGCCGAACCGCCGGGCCAGCGCGAACTCCAGCGAGCTCGCCCACTGCCGCCAGCGCCGCCAGGGACTGCCGCCAACCGCTTCTCCCGACTCGGGTTGGGGTCTCCTGGCTGGCGCTTCGCGGCCCACGACGGGAAATGTATCAGGGTCCGCGGACCGCTTCTGGTGAAATTGCTATTCCATAAACGTGCACAATCGTGTATAACTACCCCTGAGTCGGGGCGCTCCGGCGTCCGCGACCCATCCTTCCGGGGCTCCGCCGAGACGCGTCCGCCCTCGGCCCGGGAACCCCAAGGCGGATAACCCGCACCGCGGCACCACCCGCCACGCGACGCGGCCTTGCCTCAAAAGACCGCGCGCCCCATCCAAGGGGACCGGGAAACCGGTCCCCTTCGCCTTTCTGGCGCCGACACCCCTGGGGGGTTGGCCCCTCCTGTGCCCGTATGGGCGAGGGGTCCAAGTGTATGAGGGACGGCAGTGGACTATGACCCCTCGCCCATACGGGCTCAGGAGGGGCCAACCCCCCCGGGTGTCCAGGCCGCCCGCGCCGGCCGCTCGGCAACCGACCGCCACCTCGATGCAGCGATTTCGGCGTTTTTTCCGCGCTGATGTCACTTTTTTTGCCCTTAAAGCAACTATACCTCTTAGAGGGGCTGGGCTGCCCCGCCACGGAGCCTGGGGCTGGCACTCCGCGGTGTTGATGCATCTGGTTTGCAGTTTGAAGGGAGGGCATCTTGGCTGAGTATCACCCTGACCGGGAGGCTTTGGAGTGCTTCGCGCGCGGCGAGTGCGTCGCCGAGACGGAGCGCTGGATCCTCGATCACCTGCGCTCGGGCTGCGCCATCTGCCAGCGCACCGTGGACGGCCTCCTGCCGAGCCCCGAGACCCTCGCTTCCTCGACGCCGCCGTTGCAGGTCTGCCGTCCGCTCGCCCGCGTGCCCTCGCGGACCCGGCAGAGCGCCGTCTCCCCCGTCTCCCCCGTCTCCCAGGCACCGCCGCCGCACCCCGACTCCTATCGCCTCGCGGCCCTCGCCTGCGGAGCGGGCGCGAAGGACGTCCGCCGGGGCGCGGCGGGCGGCAGCCGCCTGCCGGGTCCGGCCGGGAACCTCCCCCTCTCCGGCCGCCGCGACGATGCCAGGTCTCGCGACCGGGCAGCGGCGGGCGCCGCGGCGATAAGGAGCGCCCGCCCACCGGGCCGCCCTGGCCGCCCTGAAGAAGCCGACGTCGAGAGTGAGGCCTGGGACCGCATCTTCGCCAAGCTCGAGCAACGGCTCACCCTGATCGCCTCCGAGCGCACCGCGGCGCCACGGTTGCTCGACGAGCTGCTGCAGCGGCCGGCGGCGGAGCGCGGCGCGGTGGTGCACGCGGCCCACCGCTTCCAGAGCCTGGCGCTGTGCGACCTGTTGCTCGACGAGAGCTGCGACGCCGGCAGCCATGACAGCTCCGCGGCAATCGCGCTTGCCGAGCTCGGCATCCTGGTCGCCGACCATCTCGACACCCGGTATTACGGCTCGGCGGTGGTCCACGACATGAAGTCGCGGGCCTGGGCCTACCTGGGCAACGCCCGCCGCCTCGCGTCGGACTTCGCCGGCGCCGAGCAGGCCTTGCGCTTTGCCGAGTCGCTTGCCGAGGACGGTTCCGCCGATCCGCTCGAAGAGGCGCGGCTGCTCGACCTCAAGGCGCTGCTGCTCGGCGATCAAGGCTGGTTCGAGGAGGCGGCCGAGATGCTCGACACCGTCGTCGAGATCTACGAGGACGTCAAGGACCTCCACCGCAAGGGGCGCACGCTGATCAGCAAGGGCGTCTACCTCGGCTGCTCCGGACGGCCGCAGCAGGCCGTCGAGCTGATCGCGCAGGGGCTGGCGCTGCTCGACGGCGAGATCGAGCCGCGGCTGGCGCTGGCCGCCCGGCAGGAGCTGGCCTGGTTCCTCAACGAATGCGGGTGCTGCGAGCGCGCCCAGAGCCAGCTCGACAGCTGCCGCCGCAGCCCGGGGGCCGGGGGGGATGCTCGGACCGAGCTGCGCATGGAGTGGCTCGAGACCCGCATCGCCCACCGCTCGGGGCGCTGGCAGGAGGCCGAG
>DATNKH010000757.1:0-21742 GCA_035603475.1 Thermoanaerobaculia bacterium | reverse complement strand
TCCTTCGCACCTACGAAAAGCTCGGCATCTCGCTCAATGAACAGAAGATGCTCGCCGGCGTCGCGGTCGATGCGATTTTCGATAGCGTCTCCGTCGGCACGACGATGAGGACCGAGCTCGCGAGACACGGAATCATCTTCTGCTCCTTCGGCGAAGCGGTCCAAAATCACCCCCAGCTGGTCGAGAAATACCTCGGCACCGTCGTTCCCCACAGCGACAACTTCTTCGCGGCACTCAACGCCGCCGTCTTCAGCGACGGATCGTTTGCTTACGTGCCCAAAGGCGTGAAATGCCCGATGGAGCTCTCGACCTACTTCCGCATCAATAGCAAGAACACCGGACAGTTCGAGCGCACACTGATCATTGCCGATGAAGGCGCGTCGGTCAGCTACCTCGAAGGATGCACGGCCCCCAAGCGCGACGAGAATCAGCTCCACGCCGCGGTCGTCGAGCTGATCGCGCTCGACAATGCGACCGTGAAGTACTCGACGGTGCAGAACTGGTACGCCGGCGACGCGCAGGGTAAGGGCGGCATCTACAACTTCGTCACCAAGCGCGGTAAGGCGGCCGGCGTCAACTCGAAGATCTCGTGGACTCAAGTCGAGACCGGCTCCGCAATCACCTGGAAGTATCCGAGCGTGATTCTTCAGGGAGACAACTCGGTCGGAGAGTTCTACTCCGTCGCTGTCGTCAACAGAAAGCAGCAGGCCGACACCGGCACCAAGATGATCCACATCGGCAAGAACACCAGCAGCACGATCGTCTCCAAGGGCATCTCCGCCGGCCACGGCCAGAACACCTACCGCGGCGCGGTGCGCATCCTGAAGGGCGCCGACCACGCGCGGAACTTCTCGCAGTGCGATTCCATGTTGATCGGCGATCAGTGCGGGGCTCACACGTTCCCTTACATCGACGTCCAGAACCCGCTCGCCCGCATGGAGCACGAAGCGACCACCTCGAAGATCGGCGAGGACCAGATCTTCTACTGCAACCAGCGCGGCATCTCGACCGAGGACGCCGTGGCGATGATCGTCAACGGCTTCTGCCGCGAGGTCTTCCGCGAGCTGCCGATGGAGTTTGCGGTGGAGGCGCAGAAGCTGCTGGCCATCAACCTGGAGGGCAGCGTCGGCTAGTGTCCCGCCAGGTTCCCGGGCATCCGGGGCCACGACGCCAGGGGAGGATGGCCGGCACCATCCGGCGCCTCCCGGGACAGATCGGTTGACCATCACCAAGGCAAGGGGAAGAACGCGAGCGATGCTTCAGATCAAGAATCTACATGCGGCGGTCGAGGGCAAGGAGATCCTGCGCGGGATCGACCTCGTCGTGAAGGCGGGAGAGGTGCACGCCCTCATGGGGCCGAACGGCTCCGGCAAGAGCACCCTCGCCCGCGTGCTGGCGGGGCAGGAGACCTACGAGGTGACGGCGGGAGAGGTGCTCTACGAGGGCAAGGACCTGCTGGCCATGGACCCCGAGGAGAGGGCGCGCGAGGGGGTGTTCATGGCGTTCCAGTACCCGGTCGAAATCCCCGGCGTCAGCAACACCTACTTCCTCAAGGCGGCGCTCAACGCGGTGCGCAAGCACCGCGGGCTGCCCGACCTCGACGCGGTCGACTTCCTCAAGCTGGTGCGCCAGAGGATGAAGCTGGTGCAGATGGACGAATCGCTGCTCAACCGGCCCGTCAACGAGGGTTTCTCGGGCGGCGAGAAGAAGCGCAACGAGATCTTCCACATGGCGGTGCTCGAGCCGCGGCTCGCGGTGCTCGACGAGACCGACTCCGGCCTCGACATCGACGCGCTACGCATCGTGGCGGCGGGGGTCGAGAGGCTGCGCCAGCCCGACCGGGCGTTCCTGCTGATCACCCATTACCAGCGGCTGTTGAACTACATCGTTCCCGACCGCGTGCACGTGCTGGTGGACGGCCGCATCGTCCGTTCGGGCGGCAAGGAGCTGGCGCTCGAGCTCGAGGAGAAGGGCTACGCCTGGCTCGAAGCGCTGGCGCGGTCCGCTCCCGGAGCCGCGACCCAGGCGCCGGCACCGTCGCCCGCGGTGCCCGTTCCCGCGGCCGGAGCCTGACGCCATGACCGGGCAGGCCACCGAACAGCCGCTGCGCGCGGCAGTCGCGACCCAGGAGTCCGCCGCTGCCGCGGTCACGCCCGCGGTCACCCCCGCGGTCGGCGCCGCGCACCCCGCCGCCATCGGCGCGCCCGAGCCGGTCCTCCTCCAGCTCCAGCAGGGGCGCGATCGCGACCTCGCCGCCGCCGCGCCCTACCTCGCCGATTGGGAGACGTTCCAGCGCGAGCTGTCCGAGCCGCCGGACCTGCCGGACCTGCCGGAGATCCGAGAGCTCTCCGCGCTGCGCCAAGCGGCGATCACCCGCTTCGGCGCGCTGGGCTTCCCGACCACCCGCCAGGAGGAGTGGCGCTACACCAACCTCGCGCCGCTCGCCCGCGCGGCCTTCCAGCGTGCGCCGGCCCGCATGGTGGGCGGCGGCGCGACGTCGCCATCGGCCGAGCCGGTCGTCGGCGCGCCGCGTCTCGGACCGGGCGTCGTGGCGCGCTGGACCTTCGATGCCGCGGCGACCCTGGTGTTCGTCGACGGCCAGTTCGCGCCGGAGCTCTCCACGGGCGCGGGAGGCGCCGGAGGGGAACGCCCGTTGCCGCCCGGCGTCGAGGTGACGAGCCTCGCCGCCGTGCTGGCGCGCGAGCCCCGGCGGGTCACGCCCTGGCTCGGCCGGCATACTTCGTTCCAGGACCAGCCGTTCGTCGCCCTCAACACCGCCTTCCTGCACGACGGCGCCGTGGTGCTGCTGCCGCGCGGCGCGGTGCTCGAGCGGCCCGTTCACCTCTTGTACCTCTCCACCCCGTTCCCGGTGGCGCCGGTCCGGCGGTCCCGCCATGGTGGCGCGGGCGCGGGCGCGCGTGCCGTGGCGGCGGCGAAGCCCGCGGTGCCGGCGCCGGCGACCGTCTCCTATCCGCGCAACCTGATCGTGGCCGGCGAGGGGAGCCAGCTGACGGTGGTCGAGACCTACGCCGGCGAAGGCGCTTACTTCACCTGCGGCGTCACCGAGCTCGTCGCCGGCCCCGGCGCGGTGGTCGACCACTACAAGGTGCAGCGCGAGAGCCGGGAGGCCTACCACCTGGCCACCCTGCAGGTCTACGGCGACCGAGCGAGCGTGATCTCCTCGCACTCCATCTCGCTCGGCGGCGGGCTGGTGCGCAACGACGTCAACGCCCTGCTCGACGGCGAGGGCATCGACTGCATCCTCAACGGCCTCTATCTCGCGGACGGCCGGCAGCTGGTCGACAACCACATGCGCGTCGAGCACGCCAAGCCCCACTGCGCCAGCCACGAGCTCTACAAGGGCATCCTCGACGGCAAGGCGCGGACGGTCTTCAACGGCCTCATCCACGTGCATCCAGGGGCGCAGAAGACCGACGCCAAGCAGTCCAACCGCAACCTGCTGCTGTCGGCCGACGCCATCGCCAACTCCAACCCGCGGCTGGAGATCTTCGCCGACGACGTCCGTTGCACCCACGGTTCTACCGTCGGACAGCTCGACGCCGACGCCGTGTTCTACCTGCGTTCGCGTGGCATCGGCGAGGCCGCGGCACGCAGCCTGCTGACCTATGCCTTCGCCTCCGACATCGTCGCGCGCATCAAGGTCGAAGCGGTGCGTCACGACCTCGAAGAGTACCTGTTCGCCCGGCTGCCCCAGGGCGAGGTGGTCAGGCAGGCGGTCTGATGTCCCAGCCCACCACCTCCGCCCCCGCCCAGGCCGCCGCCGGGGGCGCGGCGGCAGCGAGTGCCGCCGGCGCCGCCGCTCCCAGCTACGACCTGGAGCGGGTGAGGGCTGACTTTCCGCTGCTGGCCCAGACGATCCATGGGCGGCCGCTGATCTATCTCGACAACGCCGCCTCGAGCCAGAAGCCGCGCGCCGTGCTCGAGGCGATCGCCGGCTGCTACCGCGACTACTACGCCAACGTCGGCCGTGGCGTGCACCGGCTGGCGCAGCTGGCGACCACCGCCCGCGAGCGGGCGCGCGAGACGGTGCGGGCCTTCGTCGGCGCGGCCGCCGCCGAGGAGATCGTCTTCGTGAGCGGCACCACCGAGGCGATCAACCTCGTCGCCCACAGCTACGGGCGGGGACGGCGCACCGGCCTGGCGGCCGGCGACGAGGTGCTGGTGACCGCCATGGAGCATCATTCCAACCTGGTGCCCTGGCAGCTCCTCTGCGAGGACCGCGGCGCCAACTTGCGCGTCGTGCCCATCGACCGCCGCGGCGAGCTCGACCTGGCGGCGCTCCGCCGCCTGCTGTCGCCGCGCACCCGCATCGTCGCGGTGGCGCACGTCTCCAACGTGCTGGGCACCATCAACCCGGTCGCCGAGATCGCCGACCTGGTGCATCGGTGCGGGGCGGTGCTGGTGGTGGACGGCGCCCAGGCGGCGCCCCACCTGACGGTCGACGTCGCCATGCTCGGCTGCGACTTCTACGCCTTCTCCGGGCACAAGGTCTACGGTCCCAGCGGCATCGGGGCGCTCTACGGCCGCGCCGAGCTGCTGGCCGCGATGCCGCCCTGGCAGGGTGGCGGCGGCATGATCGAGCAGGTGCGCTTCGAGGGCACCACCTATGCGCCGCCGCCGCAGCGCTTCGAGGCGGGAACTCCCAACATCGAGGGCGCCATCGGGCTCGCCGCCGCCCTCGACTACCTGACGACCCTGGGGCTGAACGCGGTCGCCGTCTGGGAAGGCCGGCTGCTGCAATGGGCGGCCGAGCGCCTGAGCGCCATCCCGGGCGTGCAGCTGGTGGGATCGGCGCGCGAGCGCGCCGGCCTGCTGTCGTTCCTGGTCGAAGGCGTTCACCCGCACGATGTCGGCACCGTGCTCGACGGCCTTGGCATCGCGGTGCGCGCCGGCCATCACTGCGCCCAGCCGCTGATGGAGGTGCTCGAGGTTCCCGCCACCACCCGCGCCTCGTTCGGCCTCTACAATACCCTCGACGAGGTGGACGCCCTGGCGGCGGCGGTCGAGCGGGTGCGGGAGGTGTTCGCGTGAGCGGCGGCTTCGGCGAGTTGCAGGACCTCTACGGCGAGGTCATCCTCGACCACAACCGGCGGCCGCGCAATTTCGGCCGCCTGCCCGGCGCGAGCCACAGCGCCGTCGGCTACAACCCTCTCTGCGGCGACCGCGTGGAGGTCTACCTGCGGGTCGAGAAGGGGAGGATCGAGGAGATCGCCTTCGAGGGCGTCGGCTGCGCCATCTCGACCGCCTCGGCGTCGATGATGACCGAGGCGCTGCGCGGCAAATCGCTCGAGGAGACGCGGCGCCTCTTCGCAAGCTTCCACGCCCTGGTCACCGGCGCGCCCGCCGGCGGCGGCTCCACCCGCGCCGGCTTCGGCGGCGAGGCCAGGGCAGAGGCCGCGGGCAGCTCCGCCGGTGGCGGGGCACTCGAGCTGGGCAAGCTCGCGGCCTTCGCCGGGGTGGGCGAGTATCCGATGCGGGTCAAGTGCGCCACCCTGGCCTGGCATGCCCTGCAATCGGCGCTGCAGTCCGGAGTGGCGGCGGCGCAGTCGGAGCCCGAGCCGCCGCCAGGCTCGAAGGAGACGTCATGACGACAGAATCGAAAGCACCCGTGGAGAGCGCACCTTTGGAGAGCGCTCCGCTTGAGAACGCCCCGCTGGAGAACGCTCCGCCGACCTCCACCGAGGCGGGCGGCGCCGAGCCGAGCATCGAGGACGGCATCGTCGAGGCGCTGAAGACCGTCTACGACCCGGAGATCCCGGTCAACATCTACGAGATGGGACTGATCTACGACCTCAACGTCGAGCCCGGCGGGCGGGTGCAGATCAAGATGACCTTGACCTCACCCGGCTGTCCGGTCGCGGGCACGCTGCCGGGAGAGGTGAAGGACAAGGTCGAGACCGTGCCCGGGGTTGCCGGGGCGGAGGTCGAGGTGGTGTGGGATCCGGTCTGGAATCCGTCGATGATGTCGGAAGCGGCACGCCTTCAGCTCGGAATGTTCTGATTCGGGCTCGAAGTATCACGGTTCGGACACCGGTGTCGCGTATTTCAGTGATAAGATAGCAGGTGTGGGACAGGGCCGGGGTCGCCCGTGGCGCGGGCGGCCTGTGACCCGCCGCACCGGCCATGAACTCCTTGTCCAGCCTTGCCGTCGCCACGGAGCTCGAGCCGCTCGTCGAGAGGCTCCGCCCGCGGCTGAAGCGCATCCTGCGCGGTTACGGCATCCCGCCGCACGACGCCGAGGACGTGCTGCAGGAGGCCTTCCTCGCGGTGCTGAGCAAGTGGGAGTCGATCGACAACAAGGAAGCCTGGGTGATCGGCACGCTGCGCCACCGCTGCGCGCGTTACTGGCGAGACCGCCGGTCGAGCGTGCTCGAAGCTGTCGACTCGGCCCTGCTCGACATCCTCTCCCGGCCGCAGCCGGCGCCGCAGGACCGGGCGGTGCTGTTCTGGGATCTCGAGACCGTCTTCGAGACCCTCTCGGCGAGGCACCGGGCGGTGCTGTGGCTGCGCTTTGGCCTTGGGCTGACCACCGAAGAGGTGGCCAACCGGCTCGGCTACTGCCCCGCGAGCATCCGCAAGCTGACCCTGAGGTCGCTGGCGCGCCTGCGCCTGGCGGTGTCGCCGCAGCCTCCCGCGACGTCCACCTGATTCGCACCCTCGCCAGGACCCTGACCCGCGACCCGATCCGCCGCCGCTGTCCCGGCGGGCGGGGCTGTGGCATAGTTGACCCTCTCGCGCGGCACGCCCGGGCACGACCGGCGGGCCGGCACCCCTGCCATGAGCCCTTATCCCCGTAAGCTGGTCGCGGCCGCGGGCCTGATGTGCCTCCTTCTCCTCCTGTGGCCGGGCTCTCGCGCCGGCGCCCAGCAGAGCGAGGACGAGGACTTCCACTATCACTGGCGCCTGGGCAACGTGGTCGGCACCATCCTCGGCCTGTTCTTCCCGCAGCAGGGCGACGGCGAGCTGGCGTTCAAGTTGCAGAAGGACGGACACCTGAGAGGCGAGCTGCTGATCACCTCGCCGCAGAGCAAGCAGGGCGAGTTTTGGCGCTATGGCTCCGAGATCGACCCGAAGACGCTGCAGCCCATCCGCGCCTGGAGCTCCTTTTTCTGGCGCGGGCGTTCCAAGTCCACGAGCGACGAGATCGAGCAGAAAGGGGTCTTCGACATCTCCTGCGCCATCTACACCATCCGCCACGAGCCGTTCCAGAAGCCGCGCGACATGGAGATCTGGTCGGACGGCAAGATCTATCCGGTGACCGTGCTGCCGATGGGCGACGAGGTCCGCACGATCTCGAACCGGAAGATCGAGACCCGCCATTACGCCATCCGCGGCAGGGACCTGCCCGAGCGGCGGAAATGGACCGCCAAGGTCGACTTCTGGCTGGCCAAGGACCAGGCGGCCACGCCAGTGGAAATCCAGATCTCCCGCCGCCTGGCGGACGTGACGCTGGAGCTGAGGCCCAACGCCACGGCAGGATGATTCGCCAAGTGCAGTGCTCTCTTGAGGAGGAGGGTCTCTCATGAAGCAAGCACGCATCGATTGGGCCGCGGGCGCCGCGTCGGCGCTGCTCGTTCTCTCCATCTCGTCCTGCGCCACGTCCACCACGACCACCACGGCGGGCACCGCCACCGCACCGGCAGGCGCCAAGCCGCCGGTGAAGATCTCCGACGAGCCGATGAAGCCGGAGGAGATCGCGGCGGCGCAGGCCGGCGGGTCCACGGCCGCGGCGGCGGCGGCGCCGGCAGCGGCAGCGCCGACAGCGGCAGTGCCGGCCGGCGCTCCGGCGAGCGCCCAGGCCGCCCTGCAGCCGGCCAAGGACACCCCGGGGTTCTCCGGCAGGGTGATCTTCTACCAGGCCGGCAGCCAGGTCCGGGTGGTGGCGGACGTCACCGGCGTCTCCCCGCCCGGCAATCACGGCTTCCACGTCCACGAGAACGGCAAGTGCGAGCGCGACCCCGGCAAGGACTTCGCCTCCGCCGGCGGGCATTTCAACCCGGCCGGGACGCCGCACGCATGTCCGGACGCGGCCAGTCATCATGCCGGCGACCTCGGGAACATCGTGATCAATGCCGACGGCACCGGCCACGTGGACGTCACCACCTCGGCCCTGTCGCTCTCCGGAGCGAGCTCGGTCGTGGGCAGGGCGGTCATCCTGCACGCCGCGCCCGACGACTGCACCACCCAGCCCACCGGCAACGCCGGCGGGCGGTTGGCCTGCGGAGTGATCGCGGCCAGCGGCGCGGAAGGTCACTGAGCCGACCGCCTCGATGAAGCGCTCGCCATCGTCAAGGGACCTCTGGGCGTCCCTGCTCCCGACTCTCGGGGCGGTGGTGGCGATGGCGGTCGCCGGGCGGTCCGAGACGCTGGCGGATCTCGACCTGCTCGGCGGCTCCTGGACCAGCTTCGGCGGCCCCTGGTGGTTCCTGGCGCTGCTCGCCGCGGGCGCCGCGGGCGCCTTCCACCGTCCCTTCAACCGCACCACCCTCGGCCTCGGCGCCGCCGTCGTGGCGCCGGCCGTGCTGCTGTTCGGCGCGGTCACCGCCGCGGGCCTCGCCGCCTCCTCCCTGCTGTTGGCCGAGATCGGCTGGCGCATGGTGCGCTCGGTCGGCGTCGTGCCGCTGCCGGAGCGGCGCAAGCTGCTGCGGGCGCTCGAAGCCGCGGGCATGGCGGGCTGCTCGGCGCTGGCGGGCGGGGCGATCTGGGCCTGGCTGCCACGCCTGCGGACCGGGGCCCAGCTGCCGGCGCGCGTGGCCGCCGCGGCTGCCGCCTACCTCGTGGTGTGGCTCGGGCTGCTGCTGGCGGAGCAGAAGATCCGCCGTCCCGAGCAGGGCCTGCGGCCACGAGTGGCGCTGCCGCTGGTGACCGATCTCGCCGGCTGGATCGCCGGCGCCGGCCTGGCTCTCGCCGGCGCGGGCGCCGGCTGGGGGACCGCCGGAGTGGTGCTGGCCGCGCTGGTGCTGGCGGCGGTCGAGGCCGGGCGCAACGGCGTCCTGCTGGCCAAGGCGCGGCGTCGCGCCGGCGATCTCGAGCGCCTGCGCCGTGCCGGCACCCGCATGATCACGCCCGAGCAGGAGATGGTGGGCGTCGCCGAGCGCATCCTCGCCGAGTGCGAGGTGGTCAAGTTCCAGTGGTTCCAGTTCGAGACCCTGACCCCGGGCAGCGAGTTCAGGAGCTGGTGGGCCGGCCCGCTGCACGAGCTGCAGGAGGGCGTGCCCGAGCCGGACCGGTATCCGCCCGCGCTTCCCGGCTTCCACCGCCGCACCAGCTGGCAGCTGCTGGAGCGCCAGCTGCGCGACGAAGGGCGCGTGCTGGCCCGGCTGCGGCTGTGGTGCGATCCGCGCCTGGTCGAGCCGCAGGCCCTGGTGATGCTCGACCGGCTGCTGCCCCAGATGACCGCCTCGGTGCGGCGCTGCCTGGTCGACCGCGAGGCCCGCGAGGATCCCCTGACCGGCGTCGCCGTCCGGCGGGTGCTCGAGCAGCGCATGCACGAGGCGCACGCCCGCTCGATCGAGGAGGGCGGCGTGATGTCCGTCATCCTCTGCGACCTCGACCACTTCAAGCGCATCAACGACACCCACGGCCACTCCGCCGGCGACGCCGCCCTGGTGGCGGTGGCCGGCGTGCTGCGGGAAGAGCGGCGCGAGACCGACCTCTGCTGCCGCTACGGCGGTGAGGAGTTCGTGCTGCTGCTCGCCGACACCGCCGGCGAGGCCGCCCTCCTCGCCGCCGAGCGCCTCCGCGCCCGCGTCGCAGAGCTCGACTTCCGCGTCGAGGGCCGGCGGGTGCCGCTGACCCTGAGCGCCGGCGTCGCCTGCTTCCCCGAGCTCTACATCAAGACCGCCGCCGAGCTTCTCCTCTTCGCCGACGAAGCCCTCTACGAAGCCAAGCGCAGCGGCCGCAACCGCTGCCTCCTCGACCTCGGCCAGGGCCGCTACTTGGACGTCGACGGCGCCGTCCACGCCAGCGAAGAGGTCCCGCCGGCGCTCGAGCCCCCGCGCATCTTCGCCTGAGAGAGCTCGGTTCGCAGTCGCAGCGCCGGGACTTCGCGAGGTCCGGGTCCGCGCGGTCCGCTCAGTCCGTCCTATAATTGACACGGCTCGACGCGCTGCCTTAGACTGCGATGCGCGTTTCCGTCGGGGCGTAGCGCAGCCTGGTAGCGCACCTGCCTTGGGCGCAGGGGGTCCCCAGTTCAAATCTGGGCGCCCCGATTACCTGACGGCGACCCGAGGTGGTTCCCTGGCCGAGCCGAGTCGCTGCCTGTAGCTCAGTTGGATAGAGCGGCGGCCTTCTAAGCCGCGGGTCGGGGGTTCGAATCCCTCCAGGCAGGCCAACCCCCCCTTTGAAAGCGCCACACCCCACCAAGCGCCCTTAGCTCAGCTGGATAGAGCGACAGCCTCCGGAGCTGTAGGTCAGAGGTTCGAATCCTCTAGGGCGCACCACGCAGAACCCCGCAAGTTTGGGGCCATCGGGCGCTGGGTCTCGCTCAAGGCGCAGGGAGGATGGTAGGACTCACGGGAGGCTGGTGGGGCGGCCGCAGGGCCGCCCTGCAGTACCCTGTTCGCAGGCCATGCGCGCGACAAGGCTGGCGCGGTCCGTGGCACGGTCCTTCGCGGCACGCGCTCGGTCGGCCGGCAGCCGACGAGGTAGGATAGGCGCGGGGGTGGCAGACGATGAGCACGATCCAAATCGACCTTCCCGAGAGCGTCCTCCTCAGTACCGGGCAGTCACAGGAGGAATTCGTGCGCGAAGCAAAGTTCCTGCTCGCGCTCAAGCTTTTCGAGCTCGGTCGCCTGTCCTCCGGGAAAGCGGCCGAGATGTGCGGCATGAACCGGGTCGACTTCCTCCTGCTCGCCGGTCGCTCCGGCGTGCCGGTAGCTGACTTGGACGACGCCGAGCGCGAGCGAGAGTTCACGGCTTGAACGAGGGGCCTGTCGTCTGCAATGCCGGACCGCTGATCGCCCTCGCGGGTGTCGCTCAGCTCCCTCTCCTCCGCGCGCTCTATCTTCGCATCCTCGTGCCGGAGCCCGTCATCGAAGAGATCGTGCGATCCGGCGCCGGGCGGGAGGGTGCGATCGAGATCGGCTCCGCGCATTGGCTGGAGGTCGTTCCGCCACCCGGCGATACTGACGCGCTTCTTGCCGCGGAGCTCGGCACTGGCGAGAGCGCAGTGCTCAGAGTCGCCGCGCGTCTGCGTGCGCCGCTGGTACTGATCGATGAGCGCCGCGCTCGTCGCATCGCCACCCAGGTCTACGGCCTGAAAGTGCGGGGCACCGCCGGCGTGCTCGTCGAGGCCAAAAGGGCAGGCCTGGTGCCCACGATTCGGCCGCTCCTTGAAGCCATGGTCCAGCATGGGTACTTCCTTTCGGCCCGCCTCGTAGAGATCGCCTGCCACATGGCCGGCGAGTGATCAGCCGGGCACCTGCACCTGCCTACTAAGGAGCGTCTACAATTGCCGACCTCGGCTATCGCTCAGCGTTACCTGGAATGCCTCCGTAACTACGAGGGTACGCTTACAAAGGCGATAAAGGTCTCTCAAGCAGCCGCTGGTCGCAAGACCGAGCCTAGACCATGGTGGGCCACTGTTCTCTTCACTCGCCTTTGCACCTCGAGCGTTAGCCTGATGACGTTGGTGCCGCGGAGCAGGTTCGCTGCAAGACCCCTCGAGCATTTTGATTGTAGCTCCGTAGCTTCGCTTGCTTGCAACGTGGTTGATACCAGCCTCCTGTTCTTCTATCTGTGCGTCGACGACATTGACGAGAATGAATGGCGTTTCCGCTTAACTCTGTTTCAACTTCACGATTGCATTTCACGAATACAAATGTTTCGCAATCTAGAACCAGGCGAGTCGTTGGTTGGGTTCGAGGAACAAGCCAGTGCGCTACGTGAAACACTCGCTTCCCTTCCGCGATTCCGCGCACTGTCAGACCAACAACAGGAGCATTGGCTAAAGGGTGAGCGAGTGCTCTTTCTCAGTCAAGAGCAGATCCTTGAAAGGATGAAGGTCGAGGTCGTTCACCAATTCCTGGGAATATACCAGTTTCTTGCGGCGCATGCGCACAGTCTTCCCCTGGCTATTTACAGGATGGGTGAGCGTGATCAAGGGAAGGGCGTCGAGAGTGACATTGAGAAGGGTCAGATTTCGCTTGCCTTGGAGGTCGCAGAGGAGCGAATGCGGAGAGCAACCGAGGACATGAAGGCTCTCTTTCCAGACATTACTCAAGGAACTTCCTTGAGCTCCGGGCAGGCGCCGGATAGCAATCAAGAACCAAGTCGCCGTTCCTCAAAGGCTCTATCCATGATTATTAGCTTCGAGGCAGCTTTCAACGCTGCCTCGACGGTTGACAACCTAGAGGTAGCCGAGATCATTCTTTGTTCCAGCTGCTTCAGGGATGAGGGACTGAGGCTTGATGCATCGCATGTGGGCATTGAGCAAGGGGCACCCTGCCCGAATTGTCAGTCCCTGATCGGACGGAAATTAGACAGGAGCCGAGTAGAGAATCTCGCCCGCAGCTTCTTCATCCGCGGAACCATTAGAAGATTCGCCTATGGCGCAGCGCCTGACATTGTCTTCAACAAGCATCAGAAAACTGGTATCGCCGTTGCTCCATGGCTTGAGCCGGACCTTCGTTTAATTGAGAGCGCACTCGGAGTCGGATTTTTCAACTATGGACCCCGCTCCTGGATGTTTGGCGAGATAGAACCTCTGAAGGCTCTTCAGGAACCGATGTCACGCACTGAGATAGTCAAGCGTATTTTGGCAACCTACCCTAAAGTGTCATTGTCGCCCGAACAGACCTTCTACAGAGTCCGGAGAGATCCGAAGAATGCAGCCGATCCAGCTGAGTACGACAGCCCACCTCCTGGCGTAGCCGGGGGCGGGCGTCTCCACTCACCGACGCTTCCGGTTTTGTACGGTTCGCGGGACCTACAAGTCTGCATACACGAATGCCGAGTCAGTGCAGAAGACGAGCTATTTGTCGCGACACTCGATCCCGTGAGGACTCTGACACTTCTAGACCTCACTGAGTTGCTGCAGGAAGAACACTGCAATGAGTTTACGAGCCTGGACCTAACGGTCCACATGCTCTTCCTAGCCGGCAAGCATTCCTACGAAATCGCGGGAGCGATTGCTATGGCCGCGCGCGAGGCCGGCTGTGATGGCTTAGTGTATCCCTCGTACTTTAGCCTTCTTCGTACCGGTGCGATGCCATTTGAGACTACATACGGGATGTCGCATCGGAGGATTAAGGAGCTTGTGGCCCAGGAAAAGTCGAAGATCGTGCCGAACATCGCGCTCTTCGGAAGGCCCGTCGCGGAAGGCAACGTCACAGTCCGGTGCATTAACAGAGTGGTAATGCGTTCTGTTGAGTATAACCTCTCGTTTGGGCCGGCAGGGACATGACCGAAAATGCTGTCAGACGCTTTGCCGTCCCGCTCTGGTTGTTGAGGGTTTCGGGCGCATCGCGCGGCCAGCCGCCGGCTCGAAGCCGCGGCGCGAGCTGACTGAGCCCTTGGCCGCCGGCAGCTTCCCCGGCCGGTCCTGCGGGGCCTTTGCAGGCTGTGCCGGGGAAGCTTCCGCCGGCCAGGTGCCCTCGGGTGCAGGGATAGGTCCCCTCGTTACCGGCCAAGCCCAAGTCCGCGGGCCAGGTCGGCGTTCGCCTCGCTCAAGCTCGCCGCCATCTCCCCGGCCGACGTCGCCCGGCTGCACAGCGACCTGGTAGCCCATCCGGTCCGGGCCAACCGCGTTGTCGCCCTGCTGTCGAAGATGTGCTCGCTCGCCGAGCCCTGGGAGATGCAGCCGCGCGGCTCCAATCCCTGCCGGGGATCCTGTGGCTCGCGCACGTCGAGGGAGGCAGCCACGCGGACATCGCCGCGATCACCGGCCTGGGCCCGGCGAGCATCCGCGTGCTGCTGTTCCGGGCCCGCCGGTGCCTGGCCGGCCTGCTGCGCGCCGCCGGCCTCGCCCCCGAGGAGAAGCAATGAGCCAGCCCCCTTGCCCGCGTTTCGACGAGATCTCGCGCGCCGCCGGCGGCCCGCTGCCGGCGGAGCTGGAGCGCCACGCCGCCGCCTGCCGGGAGTGCGCCGACGCGCGGCTGGTGGACGGCTTCGCGCGACCGTCTCGCTGGGCGCGAACTTCGCGCAGGTCTACGCCGCGCTGAATCCGCGGTGCCTTGCCGGCCGGAGCTCGACCTGTGCCGTGATCCGGGTGCCGGAAGGCGAGCCGGAGGGGGTAGAATCGTCCGGACCGGAGGAACCTGGCGATGAAGCTAGCAGAGCGGATCGAGGCGAATCCAGAGGTGATGCTGGGCAAGCCCGTCATTCGCGGAACCCGGGTCCCAGTGGAGCTGATCCTGAGGAGGATCAGCGAGGGAGCCACTGAGGACGACCTGCTGGCCTCCTATCCAAACCTGACCCGAGACGATGTCCGAGCTGCGGTCGCTTTTGCGGCTGACACGATCGCCTACGAGGAGATCGTCGAGGCCGCCGCCCATTCGGACTAACCGCCGGCCGCTCTGTGCGTTTCCTCGCGGACGAGAGCTGCGATTTTCGGGTCGTCAAGGAATTGAGATGATCAGATTTCTACGGATTCTGGTGAGCGCCCACAGGGCGAGAGGGGTCGGGCCGACGAAGGAACTGTTCACCATGTTGCGGGCGAGCTTGTAGAGGTACGGTCTCGGTCATCCTCCGCGCTTGCTTGTAATGAAACGACTCGTGGCACGTTTGATCCTCGAAGGAGTCGAACCGATGAGAGAGCGTCGGCGTGGCCATTCTTACCGCTGTCGAATCCCGAACGTCGTGGCCGTTACGCTGCTCGGCATTGCGACTGGCGCAGGCGCGCTCAATGGCGTGTCTGCTGGGGCGCAAGAGATCCGGACGGCGGGCGCCAATCTCATCGCCAACGCTGATTTCGACACAGGCGTCGCTGGCTGGACACCGAAATGGTTTTCCCAAGGCGACGACGAGAACGCTAAGAGCAGAGGCTGGTCCGGATCCGTGAAGTGGGCCCCTGGTCGCGATTATGCGGAGCGTCACACTTCCGGCTCGCTCGAGCTTGCGATTACCGCCGCCGAGGGAAGATGCGCCTGGGTAACGCAATGCGTCGTCGCCGACCCAGGATCCTACGAGCTGACGGGTAAGGTCTTCATTCATGCAACGGACGTCCATACCCGAGGGGCACTGGTAAGTATAGAGGTCACTTGGGTCGATCGTTGCGATGACTCGTCGCCAGCCAGGAGGCTCACCCGGTGGTTCGTCGATCCGACCACGGCGGCTGCGGGGAGATGGACGCAGATTGCTGACCCAAGGACTTACACAGTGGGACCCGATCAATTTAAGTTGAGCTACGGTGGACAAGGGCAAGCTGGTCTCATCTCGAATCCGCAGGGAACGCGCGGAGCTCTCGTCCAGCTGAGCGCCTGCGTGTCGGGTTACTCGAAATCGCCCGAGACCGTGGTCGCCGATTTCGACCACCTGAGCCTCAGGGCCATCTCGAAGGGAAAACCCGCGCCCGTGCTCGATTCCCCGAGGCACCCGTAAGCTGGTTTGTCGCTCGCCACATGTCGACCTGCACTCAACCGCGAGATTCCGGTTGAGAGCATCGGGCCAAGACGTTGCCGCGATCTTAGAAGAGGGTCGGGGCGCGCCCGACGAGGGGGTCTTACCGCGGGAGAACGCCTCTTCGGAGCGGTCGTCGTTTGGACGCCGAAGCGAATCCGATCCCGGTTCCCCCGGGGAGGCGCAGGCAAGGGACCCAGCGCCGGCGGTGCCGAGTAGACTGACGGTGTCGCGAGAGGAGAAGCGCCATGGCCAGCCGCAAGCTGGTGATCGAAGTGCCGGAAGAATTGCTCGTTGCCGGAAAGACCGACGAAGTTGCCTTCGCCCACGAGCTGAGGCTGCTCGCGGCGATCAAGCTCTATGAGCTCGGCCGGCTGTCGTCGGGTCCCGCCGCGGACCTGGCGGGAATGGCCAGGGTCGAGTTCCTGCTGCAGCTAGGCCGTCACCGGGTCTTCCCCTTCGAAGCGGAGCTCGGGGATCTCGAGGCCGCGAGGAACGCCTGAGGCGATTGCCAACACCTCGCGACGACGGTGGCAGACGAGGCGTTTTTCGGGCTCAGCTGAGTCGGCGGGCCTATGCTAGCTTGAGCCCTGGCCGGGCGCAGGCAGGTCCAGGAGAGGGCGGCAACCCGGGGAGGCTCGCATGGACGAGGAGACGCTGAGAGATTCTGAGGCGGACCCTTGGACCGACCCGGGAGCGATCCCGCGGGCTCTTGAACGGCCCGTGGGCCCCTACAAGCTGCTCCGGGAGCTGGGGCGCGGCGGCATGGGGGTCGTCTACCTGGCCGCGCGCGCCGACGCCGAGTATCAGAAGCGCGTCGCGATCAAAGTCATCAGGTTGGGGATGGACGACTCGGAGGTCGTCCGCTACTTCCGCCGCGAGCGGCAGATCCTGGCGAGCCTCGATCATCCGCACATCGCCCGGCTTCTCGATGGCGGCACGACCGAGGACGGCCTGCCGTACCTCGTCATGGAGTACATCGAGGGCCTGCCGGTCGATGAGTACTGCGACGGCCGCAGGCTGCCGATCGCCGAGCGTCTGAAGATCTTCGAGAAGGTCTGCTCGGCCGTCGCCTTCGCCCATCGGAACCTGATCGTTCACCGGGACCTCAAGCCGAGCAACATCCTGGTCACGCCCGACGGCGCGCCGATGCTCTTGGATTTCGGCATCGCGAAGCTCCTGAACCCCGGGCTTGCGGGCGAGGCGCCCACGGCCACCGCTTTCGCCCTGACCCCGGAGTACGCGAGCCCCGAGCAGGCTCGCGGCGAGCCGGTGACGACGGCGAGCGACGTGTACTCCCTGGGCGTGATCCTCTACGAGCTGCTGGCGGGGCATCGCCCGTATCGTCTGAAGACGCGCCGCTATCTGGAGGTCCTGAAAGCCGTCTGCGAGGAGGAGCCGGAGAAGCCCAGCACGGCCGTCAGCCGCATCGAAGAGGCGAGCGAGGGGAGCGCGACGGCGCGGATCACGCCCGCGGCGGTGGGCCGGGCGCGCGACGTCACGCCGGAGAAGCTGCGGCGCCGTCTCAGCGGCGACCTGGACAACATCGTCCTCATGGCGCTGCGCAAGGAGCCGCTCCGGCGGTACGGCTCGGTCGAGGCGCTCGCGGAGGACGTTCGGCGGTACCTCGACGGGCTCCCGGTGACGGCCGGCAAGGGGACGGCGGCGTACCGGGCGGGCAAGTACGTGAGGAGGCACGCGCTCGGCGTCGCGGCGGCCGCCGGCTTCGTCCTGCTCCTCGCCGGCTTTGCGGTGACGATGGCGATCCAGTCGGCGCGTCTCGCCCGTGAGCGCGACCATGCCGCGCAGGAACGGGACAAGGCCGAAAAGGTTTCCACCTTCCTCGTCGACCTGTTCAAGGTGTCGGACCCCAGCGAAGCGAAGGGCAATAGCGTGACCGCGCGGGAGATCCTGGACAAGGGGGCCGCACGCATCCGGGGAGACCTGAAGGACAAGCCGGAGGTCCAAGCCACACTGATGCACACCATGGGCAATGTCTACGAGAGCCTGGGGCTCTACGACAAGGCGGCAGGACTGCTCCGCGATGCCCTCGAGATCCGGAGGCGGGCGCTGGGGAACGAGCACCCCGACGTGGCGAGGACGATGAACCTCTTGGCGAGCGTCCTCTATGACAAGGGCGACTACGCGGGGGCCGAGGCGCTCTTCCGCCAGACGCTGGCGCTGCAGCGCCGGCTCCTGGGGAATGACCACCCCGACGTGGCGAAGACCATGAACAACCTGGCCGGCATCCTCGGTTCCAAGGGCGATTTCGCGGGGGCCGAGGCGCTCTTCCGCGAGACGCTGGCGCTGCAGCGCAGGCGCCTGGGAAACGAGCATCCACTGGTGGCCATCACCATGAACAACCTGGCGAGCGTTCTCGATGACAAGGGCGACTACGCGGGGGCCGAGGCGCTCTACCGCGAGACGCTGGCCTTGGAGCGCAGGCTCCTCGGGAACGCGCACCCGGACGTGGCTCAGACCATGAACTACCTGGCGGTGGTCCTCGAGGACGAAGGCGACTACGCAGGGGCCGAGGCGCTCTTCCGCGAGACGCTGGCGCTGCGGCGCAAGCTCCTGGGAAACGAGCACCCGGACGTGGCCGGGACGATGAACGGCCTGGCGTCCGTCCTCGAGGACAAGGGCGACTACGCGGGGGCCGAGGCGCTCTACAGCGAGACGCTGGCGCTGCGGCGCAAGCTCCTGGGAAAGGAGCACCCGGACGTGGCCGGGACGATGAACGACCTGGCGGTGGTGCTCGAGGACAGGGGCGACGACGCGGGTGCCGAGGCGCTCTACCGCGAGACGCTGGCGCTGCGGCGCAAGCTCTTCGGCAACGAGCACCCGGACGTGGCTGGGACGATGTACGGCATGGCTGCCGTCCGCGAGGACAAGGGCGACTACGCGGGAGCCGAGGCGCTCTACCGCGAGACGCTGGCGTTGCGGCGCAAGCTCTTGGGAAAGCAGCACCCGGACGCGGCCAGGAGCCTTCGCGGTCTGGGTGAGGTCCTGACGGAGGAGGGGCAAGCGCAGCCTGCGGAGAAGCTCCTCCGCGAGGCGCGCGAGATCCTGCGCAAGGCGTTGCCGCATCACCACCCCGACGTCGCCGAGGCCGAAAGTGCGCTCGCGGCATGCCTCATTCCCTTGCGCCACTACAGCGAAGCCGAATCACTCCTCCTGGAGAGCTACCCGGTCCTCAGATCCAAGCGCTCTGAAAGGTCGTCGGCCACGAAGAAGGCGCGGCGTCACCTGATCGAGCTCTACGAGGCATGGGGCAGGCCTGAGAAGGCAGCCCCGTATAGGGCGGCTCCCGACCACTCGAGCTAGGGCACTGCCAGTCCCGCCTCCCCTCGGCCCTCCGTCTGTGCGCCGCCGCGCGCGAAGGGTTGCATCGCGGCCAGGTGGCGCTCTCCTGCCGGTTAACCTTACCGCTCTCCGGCGCGTAGTGCGGATGGAACCTACCCGGCGCGCCGGGCATTGCACGAGGAGAGCGGCGATGAATGTCTACTCGATGCTGGTCATCCTTGGCGTCTACTCGCTTTTCGCCTGGGTGATTCTCACCTTGCTGGCCAACCGGCGGCTGACGAACGCCGCGCGCATCCAGGCCGAGCTGCAGACTCGCCTGCTGGACAAGCTCGGCACCTCGCAGGAGCTGCTGGCCTACCTCGAGAGCCCGGCCGGGCAGCGCCTGGCGCTAGCGGTGACCCTCGAGCGGGGAAACCCCTATCGCCGCATCTTGGGCTCGGTGCAGACGGGGCTGATCCTCACCGTGGTCGGCGGCGCCCTGCTGGCGCTGCGTGGCCAGCTCGGCGCCGAGGACGTCCACGGCCTCACTTTCGTCGGCGCGATCGGCATGTCGCTGGGCATCGCCTTTTTGGCCTCGGCCTACATGGCATACCGGCTGTCGAAGGCCTGGGGCCTGCTCGGGACGCCGGGAGAATGCGCCGGCGCCACGGACCGCGCCTAGCTAGGCCGGCAAGACGGCGGGCGCGGGGGCCGACGATGTATGCAGCCAGCCAGGTGGCAGGGGTGACGACCGCGGTGGAGGAGACCGGCGCGGCCAGCCCCCATTGGCTCGGGGAGGCCGCCTTCCGCGACTTCTACGACCGCACCGCGCGCCGCCTCTGGGCCTACCTGGCGGCCGCATCCGGCGACCGCATGCTCGCCGACGATCTCACCCAAGAAGCCTTCATCCGCCTGCTGCATACCGGCATCCGACCGGAGAGCGACGAGCACCTGCGGCGTTACCTGTTCCGCATCGCCACCAACCTCCTGCAGGACCACCGGCGTGGGAGCCGCCGCCTCCTGCCGCTGGCGGAGGCGCCGGAGGGCTCCGCGCCGGCGCCCGATGCGGCGGCGCGGATCGACCTGCACCGGCTGCTTGCCCGGCTCGCGCCACGCGAGCGCCAGATCCTGTGGCTCGCGCACGTCGAGGGAGGCAGCCACGCGGACATCGCCGCGATCACCGGCCTGGGTCCGGCGAGCATCCGCGTGCTGCTGTTCCGGGCCCGCCGGCGCTTGGCCGGCCTGCTGCGCGCCGCCGGCCTCGCCCCCGAGGAGAAGCCATGATCCAGCCCCCTTGCCCGCGTTTCGACGAGATCTCGCGCGCCGCCGGCGGCCCGCTGCCGGCGGAGCTGGAGCGCCACGCCGCCGCCTGCCGGGAGTGCGCCGACGCGCGGCTGGTGGACGGCTTCCTGCGCTCCGCCGCCGCCCAGCAGCTGGCGCCGCCGGCCCTGCCCGACGCGGCGGCGGTCCGCTGGCGGGCCCGGCTGCGGGCGCGCGCGGACCGGGCCGAGCGCGCCGTGCGTCCCATCGCGCTGGCCGACAAGCTAGGCTACGCGGCGGGAGCGGCGGTCTTGGGCGCGCTGGCGCTGGGCCAGGGCACCCCGGCCGCGGCCTGGCTGCGCACCCTGGGCGAAGCCGCGGCCGCCGCGCCAGGCGCCGCGCCGCCGGCGTCGGCAGCGACCGCCGCCGCCGCCGCCATGACCCCGGCGGCTCTGGCGGTAGCCGCGATCCTGCTGATGGCGCCGCCGCTGCTCTGGGGTCTCTACCGAAGCTGGGCCGACGAGTAAGCGCCCAATGGGGGTCTCATGCGCATTGTCTCCCGCATCCTGAGGTGGCTCGGCATCGTCGTGCTGGCCGCCTTGCTGGCGGGCGCCATCTACCAGCAAATCGGCACCTGGATCGACGCTCGGGCCCTCCCCCCTCCCGGGAGAATCGTGGCCGTCGATGGGCGGCGCATCCACCTCCTCTGCACCGGCGCCGGCGAGCGGACCCTGGTGCTGGATTCCGGGGCCGGCGGATGGTCCACCATGTGGTATCGCTTGCAACCGGCACTCGCGCAGCACTGGCGCGTGTGCTCGCTCGATCGGCCCGGCCTCGGATGGAGCGAGGCCGGCGGCGACGCTTTCGACGCCGGCGCCGCCGCATCCGACCTCTCCCGGATCGCGGACGCGGCACGGATCGCGCGACCGTTCGTCTACGTGGGCCACTCGCTGGGCGCGAACTTCGCGCAGGTCTACGCCGCGCTGAATCCGCGGGACGTCGAGGCCTTGGTGCTCATCGAGCCCGGCGACCCGAAGGACCTGCTCGAGGACTTCCACGGCTCGCGCCAGCAAGCGATGGCGCTGCCGGAATGCGGCTGGCGCTGCGTTGCGGGCAGGATTGCGGGGCATTTCGCCGTCACGCGGATCTTGTCGCATTTCTCTGGCGCCAAGGCGTTCGCCGGCAACGCTCTGGCCCTTGCCCAATATCGCGCCGGGATGGCCCGCAGCTCGATGATCGGCACCGTCGGAGCCTATATCGACGTGGTGCCGAAAACCGCCTGGCAGTGCTTGGACGTCCGGAGCTTCGGGTCTTTGCCGATCCTGATGGTGGCGACTTCGGCTACGCGCCAGCCGGAAGGTAAGGAGACGGCGCAGGACGTGATCGCCTGGCACGAGCGGTACCTGCGCTACCTGGCGGGGATCGCGGCGAAATCCAGCCGCGGCGAAGGACCGATCGTCATTGCGGATGCCACGCACTCCTCGGTCGTCTTGCAGGAGAAGCCTGCCGCGGCCACGGTACGGGCGATCGAAGCCTTCCTCGCCGGTCTCCCGCGGCCGGCTGGCGCCGCGCCTGGCAGCCCGCCGCGCTAGCGGTTTTGCCGGGAGTCGAGGCAGCGCGG
>DATNKH010000756.1:0-3424 GCA_035603475.1 Thermoanaerobaculia bacterium | reverse complement strand
GGCGTCGAAGTTACCCTGAGCAAGGTCCGCCGCGAACGCCTCGGCCACATCGAGCTCGCTTCGCCCTGCTCGCACGTCTGGTTCTTCAAGGGCCTGCCGTCGCGCATCGGCCACCTGCTCGACATCAGCCTGCGCGACCTCGAGCGCATCCTGTACTTCGAGAGCTACGTGGTGATCGATCCCGGCGAGACCGAGCTCAAGGAGCAGGAGCTGGTCTCCGAGGAGCGCTTCCGCGAGCTGCGCGACCAGTACGGCGAGGACGCCTTCACCGCCAAGATGGGCGCCGAGGCGATCAAGGAGCTGCTGGCGCGCATCGAGGTCGACGAGATGTCCGAGGAGCTGCGCATCATCATGCGCACCGAGACCAGCCAGATCCGGCGCCTGAAAGCCGCCAAGCGGCTGAAGGTCGTGGACGCCTTCCGCAAGTCCGGGCACCGGCCGGACTGGATGATCCTCGACGTCATCCCGGTCATCCCGCCGGAGCTGCGGCCGCTGGTGCCGCTCGACGGCGGACGCTTCGCGACCAGCGACCTGAACGACCTCTACCGGCGGGTGATCAACCGCAACAACCGGTTGAAGAAGCTGCTCGAGCTGCGCGCTCCCGACGTCATCGTGCGCAACGAGAAGCGGATGCTGCAGGAGGCGGTGAACGCGCTCTTCGACAACGGCCGCCGCGGCCGCGTGCTGAAGGGCTCGAACAACCGGCCTCTCAAGTCGCTGTCCGACACGCTGAAGGGCAAGCAGGGGCGCTTCCGCCAGAACCTGCTCGGCAAGCGCGTCGACTACTCCGGCCGCTCGGTGATCGTGGTTGGGCCGGAGCTCAAGCTCCACCAGTGCGGCCTGCCGAAGAAGATGGCGCTCGAGCTGTTCAAGCCGTTCATCTACAACCGGCTCGAGGAGAAGGGGCTGGTGGGAACGATCAAGGCCGCCAAGGAGATGGTCGAGGCGGAGGTGGACGAGGTGTGGGACGCGCTCGAGGAGGTCATCCAGGACCACCCGGTGCTGCTCAACCGCGCTCCCACCCTGCACCGGCTGGGCATCCAGGCGTTCCAGCCGACGCTGATCGAGGGCAAGGCGATCAAGATCCACCCGCTGGTCTGCGCCGCCTTCAACGCCGACTTCGACGGCGACCAGATGGCGGTGCACGTGCCGCTGTCGCCGAAGGCGCAGATCGAGAGCCGGGTGCTGATGCTGGCCAGCAACAACGTGCTGTCGCCGGCGCACGGCCGGCCGCTGGCGGTGCCGTCGCAGGACCTGGTGCTCGGCGGCTACTACCTGACGCTGGCCAAGCCCGGCGCCAAGGGCGAGGGGCGGGTCTTCGCCGACCAGGAGACCGTGCTGCTGGCGCTCGAGGCCGGCGAGGTGGAGACGCTGACGCCGGTGCGGATGCGCTACAGCGGGCCGTACATCAACCTCGAGACGCAGCTCGACAAGCAGAACATCGTCCATGCCGACCTCGAGGAGGTGCACAACCAGATCATCGACACCACGGTCGGCCGGGTGATCTTCAACATGCACCTGCCGGCCGAGATCCCGTTCATCAACGGGCTGCTCAAGAAGCGCGGCCTGCAGGACCTGGTGGGCTACTGCTTCATCAAGCTGGGCAACGATGCGACGGTGCAGATGCTCGACGAGATCAAGGAGGTCACCTTCGCGTATGCGACGCGCGCCGGCATCTCCTTCGGCGTCGACGACATGGTGGTGCCGAGCCGCAAGCCGGCGATCCTCGACCAGGCGCGGAAGGAAGTGTACGAGATCGAGAACCAGCGCTCGGCGGGCGTCATCACCTCGGGCGAGCGGCACAACAAGATCATCGACATCTGGCACCGGGTGACCGAGAAGGTCTCCGAGGAGATGTTCCGCGAGATGCGCGAGGTCGAGCGCGACACCGGCGAGTTCAACCCCATCAACCTGATGGCCGACTCCGGCGCCCGCGGCTCGCGCGAGCAGGTGCGCCAGCTGGCCGGCATGCGCGGCCTGATGTCGAAGCCCTCGGGCGAGGTCATCGAGCAGCCGATCACCGCCAACTTCCGCGAGGGGCTGTCGGTGCTGCAGTACTTCATCTCCACCCACGGCGCGCGCAAGGGCCTGGCCGACACCGCTCTGAAGACGGCTGATTCCGGCTACCTGACGCGGCGGCTGGTGGACGTGGCGCAGGACGTGATCATCAACGAGGTCGACTGCGGCACGATCGACGGCATCTACGTGTCGGCGATCATGGAGGGCGGCGAGATCCTCGAGCCGCTGCGCGACCGCATCGTCGGCCGTGTGGCGCAGGAGGATCTCTATGACCCGATGACCGGCGAGCTGGTGGTGTCGGTCGGCCAGGAGATCACCGAGCAGCTGGGCAACGCCGTGCAGGCGGCGGGCATCGAGCGGGTGAAGATTCGCTCCGTGCTCACCTGCGAGGCGCGGCGCGGCGTCTGCGCGTCGTGCTACGGCCGCAACCTGGCGACCGGCGCCATGGTCGAGATCGGCGAGGCGGTGGGCGTCATCGCCGCGCAGTCGATCGGCGAGCCGGGCACCCAGCTCACCATGCGCACCTTCCACTACGGCGGCACGGCGTCGCGCGTCTCCGAGCAGTCGAAGCACGCCGCCAAAAACCCGGGGCGGGTCAAGTTCCTGAACGTCTCGACGGTCGAGAGCAAGAAGGGCGCACTCGTCGTGATCAACCGCAGCGGCAAGCTGCTGATCGTCGACGAGAAGGGGCGCGAGCGCGAGCGCTACGCGCTGACCTACGGCTCGCAGCTGCTGGTGCACGAGGGCGACGACGTGCAGCCGGGGGCGGAGCTGGTGACCTGGGACCCGTTCACCTACGCCATCCTGTCGGAGATCGGCGGCAAGGCGGAGTTCCAGGACATCGTCGAGGGCGAGAACGTCCGCGAGGAGACCGACAAGGTCACCGGCCTGTCGCAGAAGATCATCGTCGAGGCGTCGGCCAACGAGAAGCGGGTGCCGGCGATCCTGATCAAGGGCAAGGAGGGCCGCCAGGTGCGCGAGAAGCGGTACCTGCTGCCCTCGGGCTCGCACCTCGTGGTGCAGAACGGCCAGGAGGTCTATCCCGGCGACACGCTGGTCAAGATCCCGCGCGAGACCACCAAGACCAAGGACATCACCGGCGGCCTGCCGCGCGTCGTCGAGCTGTTCGAGGCGCGCAGCCCGAAGGAGCCGGCGATCATCACCGAGATCGACGGCATGGTGCACCTGGGCGAGGTCCACAAGGGCATGCGCAAAGTGCAGGTCGAGAGCGACGCCGGCGAGGTGCGCGAGTACCTGGTGCCGCGCTCGATCCACATCAACGTGCAGGAGAGCGAGCGGGTGCGGGCCGGCGATCCCCTGATCGACGGACCGATCAACCCGCACGACATCCTGCAGGTGCTGGGCGAGAAGGAGCTGCAGCGCTACCTCACGGACAAGATCCAGG
>DATNKH010000755.1:0-3222 GCA_035603475.1 Thermoanaerobaculia bacterium | reverse complement strand
GTGCTCTCTCGGCAGCGGGCGATCAGCCTCCTCCGCACCGTGCTCGTGGCGCCGATCACCTCGGCCGCCCACGGTGCGCCGAGCGAGGTGCCGATGGGGACCGGCGAGGGGCTGAAGCACGAGTCGGTCGTCAACCTGGATCACGTCCAGACGGTCGATCAGGCCAAGCTCCATCCGTTCATCGGCACGGTCGGAGCGAAGAAGATGACCGCTGTCTGCCGAGCCCTGCTGATCGCCACCGGATGCGGGGACGACCTGCCCTGAGCGCTGCCTCGACTCGGGCCGGCCGCGGGTGGGTGCGGACGACGAGGTGAGGCGGCAGCTCATGCCTGCAACCGGGTAGCGGGGCGAGATCGTCATCGCGGCTCGCAGCGCATTCCTGTCTGGAAGCTCTCTCCTTTCGGCGCGTGGCTCTTCCACTCGTCCTGGGAGAGATCGCGGCCGGCCTTCTCGCACGCGAGCCTGACCAGGGCGCCGGACTCGAGAGGCCAGGTACGCACGCTCCGGTCGGTCGTGATCAGCTGCCGGGCGCCTGCGGCGAACGCGAGAGCTCGGATGGGCCCGGCGTGAGCCTGCCAGGCGACGGGCACGCCCGAGGAGTTGCCGAGGTCCCAGACCTGCAGCAGGCCCTCCTCGCCGCCGCCGGCCAGCCAGCCTCCGTCCGAGCTGAAGGCCAGGACGCGGACCTTCGGGTCTTGATTCTCGAGCGGCTTGCCGGGACCGTTCCGCCAGAGACGGGCCTTGCCGTTGCCGTCCGTCATGGCCAGCCACCTGCCGTCCGGGCTGAAGGCAAGGGCGGTGACCGGCGCGTCGAGAGTGGCGGCCTCGTCCGGCGGCCACCCCGGATCGTCCAGCCGGGAAACCCGGAATTGCCCATGGCTCCAGCCCGCCGCCAGGCGGCTGGGAGAGGGGCCGAAGGCGAGGGACGTCACCCACCGATTCTTGAGGTCGTGACTCAAGAGCTGCGGTCTCTCGTTCCCGAGATCCCAGAGCCGGAGGAATCCTTCGCCGCCGATCGCGAGGCGGTCGCCCCGGGGGCTGAAGGCCAGGCCGGTCATGACCCCGACCCCGGAAACGGTCTGCGGCGCCAGGTCGCGGCCGCCGAGCTTCCAGAGCAGGAGCTTGCCGCCAGGGCTCCCGCATGCCAACCGGGAGCCGTCCGGGCTGAAGGCCCAGATCCCGGTGCCGGGCTCGACCCCCTGGAGCGGACGGGCATCGCCGGCGCCTTCGACATGGACGTTCGCGCCGGGCCCGCCCACCAGCAGCCGGCTTCCGTCCGGGGTCGCGGCGAGAATGCCGCCCCGGGGGAACCGGCGCAGGTCCCAGAGGCGCGGGGCCTCGGCGCCGCCCTGGGTGACGAGCCACCGATCTCCCGGCACGAACATCAGGAAGCCGACCGGCTGGCCCTGGCCGGGCAGCTCGATGGGCGGCAGCTCGGGGAAGGCGCGATCCTTCAGGCGCACGGCTCCGCTCTCCTCTCGCCAGGCGAGCCATCGCCCGCCGGAGCTGAGAGGAGCGCTCCTGGGGTCCGGCGGCGCCGTCGCCGGGGCTGGCGCGTTCGCGTCCAGGCCGGCCGGGAGAGCGGGCGTTGCAGCCAGCACCTCTCGGGCGGCGCCATGAAGCAGGTCGTACCGCACCGGCGTGTCGGCCAGGTCCAGCGTCAGCCAGTGACTGTCGGCGCTGAAGGGATCGCCATGGCGCCAGTCTTCGTCGGGTAGCCGGGTTCCCTGGTCCCCCCCGGTCAGATCCAGGAGCCGGACGTTGCCGTCCCGATCCCGGGCGAGCAGCCAGCGGCGATCGTTGCTCAGGGCGAGGTCGGCCACGCCCCCCTGGACGCGGAAGGTGCGGACGGCCGCCGGCGACGTCCCGGGCTCGAGCCGCCAGAGGGTCACGGTGCCGTCCTGGCCTGCCGTCGCCATGGAACGGCGATCGGAAGAAGCGGCGACGGCCACGATCCCCGAGCGTCCCAACGGCTGAGCATCGGAGAGAGCCAGGGCGCCCAGCAGGGCACCTCGCGCGCCGGGCAGATCGCCTCGGATCCGCACGGCCGCGGCCGCCAGCAGCAGCGCGGTCAGCGGGTTCGAGGCGAAAGCGAGCCGCGCTCCGTCCGCCAGCTGGGTGCTCAGCTGGATCTGGCGCTGCCGCTCGGCTTGCTGCCGCTGCTGCTCGGAACGCTGCAAGAGCCAGGATATTGCGGCGGCCGTGAGAACCGCCACCAGTACCACCGCCGTCCGGACGACGATCGTCCGCCGCCTCCGCCGGCGCCTGGCCTCGATCTCCGCATCGCGGCGGGCGGCGCTCGCCGCCAGGAACGCTCGGGACGAGGCGTTCAGCTCGCCCGCACGGTCGGCGGGCCACTCCTCGGCCTGGGCCAGGCGCGCTCCGGTATAGAGATACGAGGGATCGCCCCCACCGGCACTCCATTCTCTCGCCGCCTCGTCCACGCGCCGGCGGACGCCCAGAGCCTCGCGGTCGGCGTCGATCCAGCCCTGCAAGCGCTTCCAGCGGCCGATCAGCGCTTCGTGGGCCAGCTCCACGGTGGGGCGCTTCTCCACGCCAGCCGCCTCCGCCGTCAGCAGGCGTTCTGCGGTGAGCCGGTCGACGACGGCCGCCGCGGACCGGCGCCTGGTGGTGCTGATCGATCAGTTCGAGGAGGTCTTCACTCTCTGCACGGACGAAGCCCAGCGCCAGGCCCTGATCCGCAACCTGCTGTATGCCGCGCTGGCGGCGGACGGCCAGACGGCGGTGGTGCTCACCCTGCGATCTGACTTCTACGGCCGCTGCGCCGAGTATCCCGAGCTCGCTTCCGCGGTCTCCGACCGCGGCGAGCTCGTGGGGCAGATGGCACCGGACGAGCTGCGGAAAGCCATCGAGGACCCGGCGCGGACAGCGGGCCTGGAGCTCGAGGGGGACCTCGCCGACCGCCTGATGGAAGACGTGGAGGAACAGCCGGGCTACCTGCCGCTGCTCGAGCACGCTCTGCGGCAACTCTGGCAAGAGCGCGACGGCAACCGGCTCACCGCGGCAGCCTACCGCCGAATCGGGGGCGTGGCCGGGGCCCTGCAACAGCACGCCGAGGAGGTCTTTACCGGCTTCGACGAAGGCCAGCGCGAGGCCTGCCGGCGGGTGCTTCTGCGCCTCGTGCAAGTGGAAGAGACTCGCGCCGCCACCCGGCGGCGGCTGGCCTTGGACGAGCTGGTCTCCGCCACGGACCCGGAAGCC
>DATNKH010000754.1:0-6035 GCA_035603475.1 Thermoanaerobaculia bacterium | reverse complement strand
CACGTCGTCTGGGTGCTGCTCGGCAAGGCCGCGCTGATGTTCGCGGTGGCGGGCGTGCTGGCGCTGGCGTGGCTCGTGCCGCATCGTGGCTTCCACCTGGTGCGCCGGCCGGCGGGGCGGGCACTGCGGGATCCTCGGCTGGC
Source organism: Thermoanaerobaculia bacterium (assembly GCA_035603475.1). Lineage (GTDB taxonomy): Bacteria > Acidobacteriota > Thermoanaerobaculia > Multivoradales > UBA5704 > JASLEW01. The sequence goes on along the minus strand of DATNKH010000754.1, from coordinate 5,892 downwards.
GGGTGTGCGCCGTCGCGCACCCGCCCTGGTGGCGTTCGCCGAGCGGCATGCGCACACCGAGCGGCGCTCCTGGCTGCGGATGACGCTGGGCGCGCTCTGCTTCGCCGGCGGCGTGACCTGGTTCGTTCACCTGCTGCGCGGCGTGCTCGCCGACGGCAAGGTGGTCACCGCCGACCGCTGCCTCCACAACACCGTCGCCACCTTCGATTCCGCGGCGCTGACGCACTTCTACTCGGTGGCCAGCACGCTCGCCAGCGTCGCTTTCGCGGGACCGCTGGTCCTGGGGCTCGCCGCCGTCCTGTGGATCGCCGGCCGCCGCCGGGAGAGCCTCGGCCTGGGACTCGCTCTGATCGGCGCCGTGGCGCTCACCAACCTCCTCAAGGCGCTCATCGCGCGGCCCCGTCCGCTCGAGGCGCAGGCGCTGTTCCACGATTCGAGCTTCCCGTCCGGCCACACCCTGACCGGCGCCGCGGTGTACGGCTTCCTGGTCTACCTGGTGCTGCGCGACGAGCCGCGGCGATTCTGGCACTGGCTGCTGGCGGTGCCGCTGCTTGTCCTGATCGTCTCGATCCCGCTGTCGCGGATCTACCTCGGCGTCCACTGGCCCTATGACACGGTGGCCAGCCTGGCGCTCGCCGGCGCCTGGCTGGCGATCCTGGTCACGCTGTTCAAGTACCCGCCGCTCGAGCACCGGCTGGCGCCCGCGGCGGCCCCGGCGCAAGCGCCGCCGCCGCCGCGCTGGCTGCCGGGCGCGCTGGCCGGGGTCGTCCTGGCCGCCGCCGCCTGGGGCGCGGTGCTCGCCGCCTGGAAGCCGCAGCCGAAGGTGGCGCCGCCGCCGGCCGCCCCGCGGCCGCTCGCGCTGGCGGACCTCCTCGCCGGCTATCCGCCGGGCTTGCCGAAGCTCTCGCAGGACGCGGTCGGCGGACCGATGGAACCGGTGTCGCTCATCCTGGTGGGCGATGCAGCGCAGATCGTCGGCGCCTTCGAGCGTGCCGGCTGGCAGCTGGCCCAGCCGCCCTCGGTGCGCGGCCTGGCTCGCGAGCTCTGGGCGGTGGCGAAGAACCGCCCGGACCCGCGCGGACCGGCGACGCCGGCCTACTTTGGCAGCCAGCCGCAGGACCTCACGTTCGAGAAGCCCGGCGAGGCGTCGGGCTCGATCCGGCGCCGCCACCACACCCGCCTCTGGCAGACGGGACTGTGCGTCGCGCCGCGCTGCACGCCGGTCTGGGTGGCCACGGCGAGCTACGACGCGGCGGTGAAGCTGGTCGCGAAGCCCTACCTGCTGACCCATCGCATCGACCCGCGCGTCGATCTCGAGCGCGACCTCATCGCCGGCGATCTGCGGCGGGCCGGGGTGCGGGATCTCGCGGTGCTGACCGTCACCGGCCCGCTCACGGGTCACAACGCCGGCGGCGACAGCTTCGTCACCGAGGGCCGGGCCCGGCTGCTGGTCGTTCCCTGACGCCCCCAGCCGAGGAAAGGGCCGGCGGCGCCGGCCTCGCTGCACGGCTCTTGACCCCGGACCATGGTCCTGGGTTTATTCTCCTTGGTGAGGAGAGGTGCCAATGCCATCGCTCAGCATCGGACAGATGGCCCGGCAGGCGGGAGTCGGGATCGATACGATCCGCTTCTACGAGCGCCAGGGGCTCCTCGCGGAGCCTCGTCGCCGCACGTCGGGCTATCGAGACTACCCCGCCGAGAGCCTCCAGCGCCTGCGCTTCATCCGTCGCGCCAAGGCGCTTGCCTTCTCGCTGCGCGAGATCCGGGAGTTGCTGGCGCTGCATGGCTCCTCGGCCGCGGGATGCGCCGAAGCCGCCGCGCGGGCGCGCGAGAAGATCGCCGCCGTCGAGGCAAAGATCCGGGGTCTCGAGGCCGTGCGCGCAGGGCTCGAGGATCTGGCGGCGGCGTGCGAACGGCGGACGACCTCGGAGAGGTGCCCTCTCCTCGAGGCGCTGCTTGGAGCGCCGGAGCACCAGGAGCGGCTGGAGACGGCAACGTGAAGGTCGAAGTCCTGTACGTCGCGGATTGCCCGTCTCATGCCCCGGCGCTGGCGATGCTCGCAGCGGTCCTGGCCGAGGAAGGCATCGCGCCCGACATCCACCAGGTGCTCGTCCGCGACGAGGCGATGGCCCGAGAATGGACCTTCCGCGGCTCGCCGACGATCCGCATCGATGGCCGGGACGTCGAAGGCGAGCCGGCCACGGCGGCAAGCTTCGCGGTCTGCTGCCGCCTCTATCATGGCTCGCCGCGGCCCGGCGTGCCCCCGGTCGCGATGGTGCGGCGCGCGGTGCGGGCGGCCCGGCGGCAGGGAGAGGAGTCATGAAGCCGGCGGCCAGCGCGGCGGCTGCCCTGGGAGCGATCGGTAGCGCGCTGGCTTCGCTCAGCTGCTGCCTGCCGCTGGGCTTCGCCGCGGCGCTGGGAGCCGGAGCCGCGGGCGCCTTCCTGACCACGCTGCGTCCCTGGCTGCTGGGGCTCTCCGTGGCGCTGCTCGGCGTCGGCTTCTGGCAGCAACGCCGCGCGCGGCAATGCCGGGTGCGCGGCCGCTGGCTGGGAGCGGTGCTGCTCTGGCTGGCAGTGGCCGTGGTCCTGGGGATGCTGCTGCTGCCGCAGCAGATCGCCGGCCTGCTGGCCGATGGATTCTGGGGGACGGGGCGATGAGCATGAGGAGAAGTGTCGTGGCGGTCGGCGCGGCGGTGGTCCTGGTGATCGTGCTGCTGCTCCTGCTCTTCGCTCGGGCCTCCTGGGGTCCGTCCTCGGTGCCGGCCGGCCAGCGCCCGCTCGCGAGACTCTCGCCGGCGACGTTCGGCGACTTCAGCGCCGCCTTCGACGCCGGCGTGGCGGCCCCGCGCCTGGTCCTGCTCCTCTCGCCGACGTGACCGGGCTGTCTGCGGGGGGCCTCCGCAGCCGCACAGCTCCTGACTCGATACCAGGCGCGCAAGCTGGCGGTGCTGGTCGTGTGGGAGCCCATCTTGTTCACCGACTGGGGACCGCCGAGCGGCAGCGCCATGGCGCGCATCCCGGACCTCCGGGCGAGACAGTTCTGGGACCCGGGGCATCTCGTCACCCGAGAGGTGAGCCGCGCCGCCAGCCGGCAGCCGGAGCTGCCGGGACCGTCCTGCTGCATCCAGCACGGGTTCCATTGGGACGAGGCCATCCTCTACCCGCCGGGGCCGCGCTGGAGCGATGTGCCGGCGCCCGCCGTGTGGGACGGTCCGGTGGCCGCGATCGTTCCCCGCCTGGAGCGGGCGCTGGGCGGCGAGCGGCGCGCCGATCGTCGATGAGGCGGCACGTCGTCTAACTAAGGGAACGCTCGACTCAGGGGACGGATCGGAGGAGTACATGTCGAAAGTATGGCTGGTAACCGGCAGCGCCAGCGGTTTGGGGCGCGACATCGCGGATGCAGTGCTCGGCTCGGGTGATCGTCTCGTGGCGACCGCCCGCGACCCGCAGCGCCTGGAGGAGCTGGTCAAGAAGCATGGCGATCAGGTGCGCACCGCCCCCCTCGACGTGACCGACGAGAGAGCGGCCGCCGCCGCGGCGCAACTCGCGGTGGACACCTTTGGGCGTCTTGATGTGGTGGTGAATAACGCCGGCTACGGCGACATCGCACCGTTCGAGCAGGTGACAGCGGAGAGATTCAAGGCGCTCGTCGACACCAACTTCTACGGCGTCGTCTACATGACCCGGGCGGCGCTGCCGGTGATGCGCCAGCAGAAGAGTGGCTGCATTCTGCAGATCTCGTCGGTGGGCGGTCGCCTGGCCCTGCCCGGCGGCGTTGCGTACCATGCCGCGAAGTGGGCGGTGGGGGGATTCACCGAAGCTCTGGCTCAGGAAGCGGCACCCTTCGGGGTCAAGGTGTGCGCCCTGGAGCCAGGCGGTATGCGAACGAACTGGGGACTGCGCGCGAGCAAGGACACCCCCGCCCTGTTGCCAGACTATGAACCGTCCGTCGGCGCAGTGTCTCAGGCCCTGAAGTCCCACTGGGGCCACGAGACCAGCGATCCCGCCAAAGTGGCCCAGCTCATCCTCCGGCTTGCCACCATGGAGCGCCTGCCGGCGCATCTCCTGCTGGGGAGCGACGCCGTCGAGTACGTGCGTCAGGCCGAGGCGACGCGCGCCGCGGACGGCGAACACTGGCGAGCCATCAGCGTCTCGACGGACGCGGACGCCGTGGGGCCCCTGCCTGCCCTACGCTTCTAAGCAGCGCTCCGCCTTTGACGCCGATGAGGCGAGATCTGGACAGAAGTGTCCAGATCGGCTACAGTCGCCATCATGCCCAGGCCGAAGGAGTTCGATCGCGAGGTGGTGCTCGCCACCGCGCGAGAGGTCTTCTGGAGGCAAGGGTACAAGGCGACCTCGACCGAGGATCTGCGCCTTGCAATGAGCATTGGGCGGCAAAGCTTCTACGATACGTTTGGCAGCAAGAAGCAACTCTACTTGGAGGTCCTGCGGCGGTACAACGCCGACGGTCTGCAAGCGTTCGCCAGCGAGCTCCAAACGACAGCATCGCCGCTTGCTGCGCTGCGGAGCATCCTGCTGTCCTTCTCCAGGCAGAATCCGCATCAGCGGGCTCTCGGCTGCATGGGTGTCGCCGCCATCTGCGAGTTCGGAGTTGGCGATCCGGAGGTTGCCGGCATCGGAAAGGCGAGCGTCTCCCGTCTCGAAGCTCTGCTCGAGCGCCTGCTCCGTGACGCCAAGGCGAGGGGGGAGGCGCGCGCCTCACTGCGCGAGCGCGCGGCAGCCCGCCATCTCAGCGCCACCGTGCTGGGGTTGAAGGTCATGTCGAAAGCTGGAGCCACCACCGAAGCGCTGCGAGATGTCGCCGTCGCGGCTCTCGAAAGCATTGCGCCTTACGATTCGCGCCACGCCGCCAGAACGAGGCAGTAAGTGACTCGAGCTTCATCGACGAGGCGCGCGCAATAGTGGACCGACTTGTCCAGAATGGAGGAAGCAGCATGAACAAGAAGCTCGAAGGCAAGGTCGCGCTGGTGACCGGCGGGACGACCGGCATCGGACTCGCGACCGCGAGACTGCTGCACGCTGAGGGCGCGCAGGTGATCGTGACCGGCAGGAACCCCTCCACGCTTGCGGCGGCGCGCGCGAGCTTGCAGGGGGTTGCGGAGGTGCTGTCGTCCGACTCGGGAGACGGAGCCGAGATCGCGGCACTCTTCGCGCACATCGAGCACCAGCACGGCGGGCTCGACGTCCTGTTCCTCAACGCCGGCATCGTGCGCGACGGCCTCATTGCGACGATGGGCGAAGCAGAATTCGACGAGGTGTTCCGGATCAACGTGAAAGGTCCGTGGCTCGCTCTCAAGGCCGCCATCCCCCTGCTTCGTCGCGGCGGCGCCGTCGTCCTCAACGCGTCGATCAATGCTCATCTCGGCATGGCGGGGACGAGCGCCTACGCCGCGTCAAAGGCGGCGCTGCGCTCTTTGGCGCGGACCGCCGCCGCGGAGCTCGCAGAGCGGGGGATCCGGGTGAATGCGGTGAGCCCGGGGCCGACCGATTCGGGGATCATCAACAAGATCCGGACGCCAGAGGCGGCGGCCGCGGTGCGGAGTGCGCTGGAAGCACGGATTCCACAGCACCGACTGGGGTCGATTGACGAGATCGCGCGGGTGGTCCTTTTCTTGGCTTGTGACGATTCATCGTTCATGACCGGAGAAGAGGTGGTCGTCGATGGTGGAATGACCCGCGTGTGAGCAGCTGCCGCGCCGGGAAGCGTCGCTGTTTCGGCCTTCAAATGAAGACGTCTCGAGCGGAAGCCGAGGACAGTTCGAGAATGCGGGTGCGCGTCCGGACGCGGAGCCGGCGGAAGCGCGGAGCGAAACGAGGACCTCCGCTCCCTTCTAGAGGTGCTGCTCGGCTGGTCTCGAGCGTCTCGATCCC
>DATNKH010000753.1:0-15825 GCA_035603475.1 Thermoanaerobaculia bacterium | reverse complement strand
CCGGCGGCATCGAGGTGCTCGCGGCGCGCGACGACGCCGAGCTCGACGCTTTCAAGGTCACCGCGGACGGCCACACCGCCGCCCTGCTCTGGAACGCCGCGGGCCGCTCGCAGCTGAGCTTCCTCGATCTCGACACGCTGCGCCAGGAGCCCGGCCCCGTGCTGCCAGGCGAGATCGTGCGGGACATGGCCTTCTCCAGGAACGGCCGCCTGCTGGCGCTCACCATCCACGGCGCGCGGCTGCCGCTGGACATCTGGGTGGTGGACCGCGCCTCCGGTCGCCTGCGCCAGGTCACGCATGCGGCCCACGACGGCGTCGACCTGGGTGCACTGGTGTCGCCCGAGCTGGTGCACTTCCCGGCGGACGACGGCCTCGAGCTCTCCGGCTGGCTCTATCGACCGCCGCGACCTTCACCTCCGCCCGGGCCTCCCGAGCTGGTTTTCCGCTCTGCGCCCGAACCGTTCGTGATCATGTTCCACGGCGGTCCGGAGTCACAGGAGCGGCCGCACTTCGACGCGCTCTACCAGGCGCTGCTGGCGCGCGGCATCGGCGTGTTCGCGCCCAACGTCCGCGGCTCGGCGGGATTCGGCAAGCGCTTCGTCAACCTGGACAACGGCCCGCTGCGGGCCGGCGCCGTGCGCGACATCCGCGCCGCCGTCGAGTACCTGGCGCGGGCGGGAATCGCCGACCCGAAGCGAATCGGCATCGCCGGCGGCTCCTACGGCGGCTACATGACGTTGGCCGGGCTGACCGAGTTCCCGGAGCTGTTCGCCGCCGGCGCCGATCTCTACGGCATCGTCGACTTCGAGACCTTCTTCGCCCACACCGAGCCCTGGATGGCGGCGATCTCCAAGGTGGAGTACGGCGATCCCGCGACCCAGCGGGACCTGCTGCGCGCCCTGTCGCCGATCCACAAGCTCGACCGCGTCCGCGCCCCGATCCTGGTGCTGCACGGCGCCAACGACACCAACGTGCCGGTGATCGAAGCCGAGCAGGTGGTGCGGGCGCTCGAGCGCCGCGGAGTGCCCGTCCAGTACGTGCTGTTCCCGGACGAGGGGCACGGCTTCCGCAAGATCGCCAACCGCATCCGCGCCACGGTCGCCATCGTTCGCTGGTTCGAGACCTGGCTCGGGCCCGGCGGTGTCGCCGCCCCTGCCGGCCGGCCGGCGCCGGCGCCGGCGACCACGGCCGCGCCGCGACCGGCCACCACGGCCGCACCGCCGCTGTCCGCGAGGCATCTTGCCGCAACCCGCTAGGCCGGCAACCACGCGGGGCACGCCGGCCGCCCTGACCGCCCTGGCCATGCTGCTCCTCGGCGGCGGGCTCCTGTGGCCCGCGCCGGCCTCGGCCCGCGCGGCGGCGGCGCGCCCGCACCGTCCACGCCATCGCGCGGCGGCGGCGGCGCCGGCTCCCAAGCCGGCGGCGGCGGTGGGCGTGCCGGCGGCCGGCGCCACGCCGCTGCAAGAGGCCGTCGGCCTCGAGGTGGGCCGCGCGGTGCGCGCGACCACGTCCATGGGGGTGAACGTGGTCGAGGTCGGCAGCGGCGAGACCGCGTACGCTTACGCCGCCGACGACGCGCGTACCATCGCCTCGAACACCAAGCTGTTCACCACCGCGGCGGCGCTCGACGCGCTCGGCCCCGGCTATCTCTTCGAGACCCGGCTGGTGATGCGCGGGGCGGTGCAGGAAGGGGTGCTGCAGGGCGACCTCGGGGTCATCGGCGGCGGCGACCCGAACATCTCGGGGCGCGCCTTCGACGGCGATTCCTACGGTGCGTTCCGCATCTGGGCACGCGAGCTCGCGGCGCGCGGCGTGCGGCGCGTCACCGGCGACGTCTACCTCGACGACGGGCTGTTCGAATCGCTCCAGATCCACCCCGACTGGCCGCGCCAGCAGCTCGCCAGCTGGTACGAGGCGCCGATCGCGGCGCTCTCGTTCAACGACAACTGCGTGCTGGTGCGCGTCTGGCCGCGGCAGAAGAGCGGCCTGGTGCGCGTCGAGACGGTGCCGCCGGTCCACGTCTTCCAGGTCACCACCAGCGCCGTCACCACCAGCTCCCGGCGCCACAATCACCTCTCGGTCCAGCGCCACGACGATCGGCTCATCGTCACCGGATCGATCTACCGCGACTCCGGGCCGCTCGAGGTCTGGGTCACCGTGCCCGACCCGGTGCGCTACTTCGGCATGGCGATGGTCGGCGCCTTCGCCGAGGAGGGGATCGAGGTGCAGGGGAGGCTGCGGCCGGTGCAGCGCCTGCCGGGTCCGGTCTGGGAGCGGGTGGCGGCGTATCGCAGCAGCCTGCTCGACGCGATCCGCATCGCCAACAAGCACAGCCAGAACTTCTATGCCGAGACCCTGGTGAAGCTGCTCGGCGCCAGCCGCTGCGGGGACGGCAGCTGGCGGGGCGGCACGCGGGCCGTCGGCGACTTCCTGGCCGAGCTCGGCGTGCCCGCCGGCGCGTACCACATGGTCGACGGCTCAGGCATGAGCCGCCAGGACCGCTTCACGCCGCGCGCCGTGACCCTGCTGCTGCGCCACATGTATCTCCATCCCTGGGGGGCGCAGTTCGTGCAGTCGCTGCCCTCCGCGGGCGAGCTCGAGAGCTCGCTCCACAGCCGCATGACCCGGCCGCCCTACCGCGGCAACGTCTTCGCCAAGACCGGCACGATCGAGGGCGTCTCCGCCCTCTCCGGCTACGCCAAGGCCGCCTCCGGCAAGGTCTACGCCTTCTCGATCCTGATCAACCGCGCCCGCGACGTCTGGCAGGCCAGGCAAGCCCAGGACCGCATCGTGATGGCCCTGATCGACCACGGGTAGCGGCAATCTCAGCCATCTCAGCGAGGCATCGTCACGACCTCGCCGGCGAAGGAGATCTCACCGGTGACGTCGTCGCGCACCGCGACCGCCAGGTCGTTGCGGCCCTGCCGCAGCTGCATCGCCACCTCGTAGAGGAAGGTGCGCTGGCGGACGCTCTCGGCCTCGGCCGCCGGGAAGCGGAGCGGCAGGACGCGGCGTCGCACCGGGGAGGTGTTGCCTTCGCCGTCCCGCGAGACGAGGTAGACGGTGATCCGCCCCTGCAGCTGCCGCGGCTCGGCGTCGCTCGCGGGCACCAGGGTGAGGCCGCTCAGCGGCACCCTCAGCTGCAGGCGGGTGGTGGTCGCCCGCTCCCGGGGTCCCGCCGTCTTCGACGTCAGCTTGAGACCGAGCGGGTTCTCGCCGACGTCGTAATACAGGCGGGTCAGCAGCCGGTCGCTGGCCCGCTGGTCCTCGGACTCGAGAGCGTAGGTGCGGCGGTGGCGCACGCGGACGCCGGCGCGGGCCACCTCGACGCGCAACCGCCGGATGCGCCCGTTGGTGGGATCCGGCGCCGGATACCCCAGCAGGTAGTAGCTCAAGTCGTCCACGATCCCGCCGAGCGCCTGCTCCACTCCTCTGCCGTTGTAGACCAGCCTGCCGCCGGTCTCCGCGGCCAGGAAGAACACCGCGTCGAGCCGGTTGTCCTCTTCGCCGCCGAGGACGATCGCCGAGGGTCCGGAGGATTCGTTCTGGATCGCCGACGAGAGGGACGCCGGTCCGCCGGTCACCAGGCTGTAGAGGCTCAGTCCCTGGCCGTTGGCGCGCGCCGCCAGGGCCTCCCATTGCTTGGAGGTGTCGTAGGTCAGCGCCTCGAGCCGGAGTTTTGCAGGGTCGGGGCGCTGGATCCTCAGCTCGGGCGACATGGCCCCCACGTCCATACCACCCTTCACCCCGCTCTGCTCGCCGCTGCCGCCGCAGAGCTCGAGGAAGGTTGCCCAGGCTTCCTCCCCCGGGCGCAGGGGGATGCCGTCGCTGACGTAGAGCAGCAGCTTGCGCCCGGCCAGGCCCTCGAGCGTGCCGATGAGGTGGCCGAGCGCGTCCACGTCGCGCAGCACCTCGGCGCGTTGCCGCTCGGCATAGGCGCGGGCGATCTGCTCGCCGTACAGGCAGGGGCCCGCCATTGCTTCGCCGTGGGTGGCGTCCTCGTGCAGCGCGGCGAGAGTCGAGAGCCGGTCCTCGTCGGCGTAGATCTGCCGCGCCGAGAACGTCGCCGCTTCCTTCTCCAGGGCCGCGAGGATGTCGCGACGCTCGCCGGTGAACGGCAGCAGGACGCTCATCCCGCCGTTGTACCGCCAGATCGTCACCTGGCTGCCGTGCGGCAGGCGCCCGGCGAGCACCTCTCCCAGCCGGGCGAAGAGCGCGGCGCGATTCGGCGCCCGCGTGTGCTCCTCGTCGAGCACCACGACGGCGCGGACCGGGGTCTCGTCCGCTGCACCCGCGGCCTGGCTTCCCGGGGCCGGCCTGCCCGCGGCGCCCTTGCCGCCGTCGACCCAGGAAAAGCTCTGCAGCGCGACCGGGCTGCCGTCCTCGAAGACCCGGAAGTCGCCGGCGCTGAGATCGGTGACGGCACGCCCCTGGGCGTCGGTGACGAACACCTCGAGGTTGACCTGCCGGACGTCGACGCGCTCGGCGAAGGAGGGAAGCGGCGGGGTGCCTGCCCCAGCGGCCGCCGTGGCCGCAGCCGCGGGCGCGACGCCGGCCGCGGCGAGCGCCGCGCCAAGGATCGCTGCCGAGATCGAGATGGAGATCCGTCCTGGCCGGCTCATGAGGCACCTCCCGGGCGATGACGCCTACGCAGTCGTTACGCGGCCACCGTGTACGCCATTGTAATCCAGCCGCCCGCCGCCATGCAAAGCGAAGCCCGGTTGGCGATCAGGCAAGCGCGGCCGGTCACCGCAGCGGCCACAGCAGTGGCGCCAGCACCATGAGCACCCCGAGCAGCAGCAGCGAGAGCGGGGCGCCGGCGATCAGGAAGTCGCGGAAGCGGTACTTGCCGGGGCCGTAGACCAGGAGGCAGGAGGGCTCGAAAGGGGTGATGTAGGAGATCGACGCGGCGAGGGTGACGACGATGCCGAAGGTGCGCGGCTGCACGTGCAGGGCGGTGGCGGTGGAGAGGGCGACCGGCAGCACGACCAGGGCGGCGGCGGCGTTCGACATCGGCTGGCTCAGCAGCATGGTGAGCACCGCGAAGGCGAGCAGGATGTAGGGGATGCCGAGCGGCGCTCCCCAGTGGACGATCAGGTTCGCCAGGTAGGCGGCGGCGCCGGAGCTCTTCATCGCCGCGCCGAACGAGGTCATGCCGGCGATGAGGATGATCAGCCGCCAGTGGATCGACTTGTAGGCCTCCTCGGTGCTGATCAGCTTGAGCAGGATGGCGGCGAGCGCGGCGAGCAGGAAGGCGATGGCCAGCGGCAGCACGCCAAGGCCGGCGGCGCCCACCGCCGCCGCGAACAGGCCCACCGCCAGGAGACGCTGCCGGGAGCGGCGCGCTCCCGCGTAGTGCTCGGTCTGCTCGAGCACCCAGACGTCGAGGCTGTTGCCGAGATCGGTGAAGCGCTCGGCGTCTCCCTGCAGCAGGAGGACGTCGCCGACGCGCAGGGAGAGAGTGCCGATCTTGGTCGGGAAAGCGTGGCCGCGCCGGTGCACCGCGATCACCGTCAGGCCGAAGCGGTGGCGGAAGTTCAGCTCGCGGAGGGTCCGGCCGATGAGCAGAGACTGCGGCATGATGATCGCCTCGGCGATCTTGACCGTGCCGCCGACCAGGTCCTTATCGCCGAGGTGCAGGTCGGGAACGATCTCCATGCCCTCGGTCTGCTTGACCTCGAGCAGCGCCTCGCGCCGGGCCTTGACGATCAACAGGTCTCCCGCCTCGAGGCTCACGCCCGGCCCCGGATAGAGCGTCTGGTCGCCGCGATGGATGGCCAGCACGGTGAGGCCCATGGCCGACAGGCGCAGCTCGCGCATGGTGCGGCCGGCGAGCGGCGAGCGGCCGGTGACCACCACCTCCGACAGGTACTCGCGGACCTGGTAGCTGTCGGTCAGGCTGCCCTCCGCGCGCCGCGGCAGGAAGCGCGCGCCGATCGCCACCATGTAGAGGATGCCGGTGCCGACCACGGCCAGGCCGAAGGGCAGGAACTCGAACAGGCCGATCGGCCGCAGCCCGGCACTCGCCATGTAGCCGCTCGCCGCGATGGTGGTCGAGGACGCCAGCAGGGTGCAGGTGCCGCCCATCATCGAGGCGAAGGCGAAGGGGATGAGGACCTGGCTGGGGCTCAGCCGGCTCTTCCGGCAGAGCCCGAGCACCGCCGGCAGGAAGACGGCGGTGGTGGTGGTGTTGTGCAGGAAGGCGGCGATGCAGGCGGTGGCCGGCATCAGCACCAGCAGCACCCGGGTGCGGCTGGTGCCGGCGATCTTCGAGATGGCGCTGCCGAAGTTCTCCATCACCCCGGTCTTGATCAGCGCGCCGGAGAGCACGAAGAGCGCCGCCAGGACGATCACGATGTCGCTCGAGAAGCCGGCGAAGGCCTCGCGGATCGGCAGCAGGCGCAACAGCACCAGCGCGCAGAGCAGCAGCAAGGTGATGATGTCGACGGAGATCTTCTCGAGGGCGAAGCAGACCATCACCGTGACCAGCAGCGCCAGGACCAGGAAGATCGGCAGCGTCATGACGGCCGCTGGCGGCGGTAACCGGCCGGGGCGGCGGCTCAGCCCAGCACGAGGCGCGCGGCGTTGTCGCCGAGGACGCCGGCGCGCTCGAGCCCGGAGATCGGCAGCGCGCGGATCGAGTCCAGCATCTTCGGGATGCTGCCGATCTGGTGCGGGTAGTCGCTGCCGGCGAGGAGGTGGTCGGCGCCGGCGAAGGCCACGGCCAGCGCGAGCGCGCCGGGATCGAAGTTCACGGTGTCGAAGTAGAAGCGCTTGAGGACCTCGCTGGGCGGCCGGGTGAGATGGAGGCGGCACTCGCGGAAGGTGTGGAACCCGCGGTCGAGCCGCTCGGCCAGGTAGGGAATGGCGCCGCCCAGGTGGCCCAGCACCCAGCGGATGCGGGAGAACCGCTCGGCGACGCCGCTGAACACCAGCTTGGCCGCGGCGAGGGTGGTGTCGAACAGGAAGCCCACCAGCGGCATCAACCAGTACTCGGTCATCGCCTCGACGCCGACCGGGTTGGTGGGGTGGATGTGGAGCACCGCGCCGAGGCCGTCCGCCGCCTCGTACAGCGGCCAGAAGCGCGCGTCGGACAGCGCCACGCCGTTGACGTTGCTGAACAGCATGGCACCGCGGAAGCCGAGCTGGGTGCAGGCGCGCTCGAGCTCGCGCACCGCCGCGGCGGGATCGTTGAGCGGCAGCGTCGCGAGCGCGGCGAAGCGCCCGCGCTTGTCGCGGACCACCGTGGCGAAGGCGTCGTTGACCAGGCTGGCCAGCCGCACCGCTTGCGGCGGCGACTCCACGTGGGTCCCGGGAGTGGTCAGGCTGAGCACCTGGGTGTCCACCCCCAGCTCCTGCAGCACCTCCTCGCGGTAGTCGATGTCGTGATGGCCGCGGACGGCGATGTTGTAGTCGCCGGGGTAGTGCAGGCGCGGGTTGCCCTCGGAGTCGACGGTGACCCGCACGTTGGTGTTGCCGGAGCGCAGCGCGTCGAGGTACGCCGGCGGGTAGAAGTGGTTGTGGCAGTCGATCACGGCCATGGGCGGCAGCGCACCTCCGGTGTCCGCGGGTACAATACCCCAGGCATGGCCATGACCGCAGAGCCGATGATGGGTAGTGGGTCGAGGCCGCCCGGGTCCTCGCTGCAGTCGCTGCCGCCGCGCCGCTGGCCCTCTGCCGTGGCGCTCCTCGCCGTCGTCGCGGTGGCCGTGGCGCTGGTGTGGATCCCGGCCTGGACCATGCGGCCGTTCCAGCCCCAGACCGCCGCGGCCATGTCCCGCGCCCATGCGCTGCGCCGCCTGGCCCCGGCGGCGACGCTGGTGGCGCTCGGCGCCGGCGCGGCGCTCGCCTGGCGGCTCTGGCGCTCCTCGCGGTGGACGGGCCGGGCGCTCGCGGCGGCGGCCATGCTGCCGCTGGCCGCGGCCGCCTGGGTCTCGCGCCAGAACCACTTCGAATGGCTGTTCCCGCCGCTCCGCCATCCGGGCTACGACCCGGCGGCTGCCGCCGCGTCCTACGTCGAGCCCGGCGACATGGTGCTGGCGGTCGAGATCGGCGGCGAGGCGGCGGCCTACCCGGTGCGCCAGATCGCCTTCCATCACGTCGTGGAGGACGTCGCCGGCGGCACCGCGGTCGCCGTCACCTACTGAACGTTATGCCACACCGGTCTGGTGTGGGAGGAGCAGCTGCAGGGCCGGCGCCTGAGATTCCACCTCTGCGGCATCAACAACCAGAACTTCGTGATGTGCGACGAGGAGACCGGCTCGTGGTGGCAGCAGGCCACCGGCGAGGCGTTCGCCGGACCGCTGCGCGGCAGCCGGCTGCGGCTGGTGCGGGCCGACGAGATCGCTTTCGACATCTGGCGCCGCGAGCACCCGGGCGGCCGGGTGCTGCGCCCTGGTGCCACGACGGCGTGGCGCAGCTGGAGCGCGGACTGGGAAGCGAAGACCGGCCGCATGCCGGTGGTCGCCGGCGCGCCGGGAGCCGACGGCCGCGGGCCGCTGCCGCCGCGCACCCTGGTCCTGGGCCTCGAGCACGGCGGCGCCGCCCGCGCCTATCCGGTCGAGGCCCTGCGCAGCCAGGGAGCGGTGGCCGACGACCTCGGCGGGCTGGGCGTCGTCATCCTGGTCGCGGAGGACGGCCGCTCGCTGCGCGTCTTCGAGAGCACGATCGACGGCCGGCGGGTGCCCTTCTTCGTCAAGCTCGGACCCTCGCCGGGCTCGCCGGCGTCGCCGGGATCGCCCGGATCGCCGCCGGCGCCGCGGCGCTGGCTGGACGGGGCGAGCGGCAGCGAGTGGGACTTCCAGGGCCGGGCAGTGGCCGGACCCTGGCGGGGGCGGCAGCTGGTGCCGCTGGCGGCGATGAAGGACTACTGGTTCGACTGGCGGACCTATCACCCGCGGACCACGGTCTACCTGGCCGCACGCGAGGCGGTCGTGGGTCCGTTTCCCCGCGAGGGTCCATCCCCTGCCTCCCTTTGGGCGAGGCACCCGAAGTCCGAGGTCGGTTCCCCTGGGACCCCTCGCCCAAAGGGAGGCAGGAGGGGATGAACCCTCGTGAACGGACCCACGGCCGGCGAGGCCGGCGCGGGCTGAGCTGATCGAAGCCGCATGTTCGAGCACCGGTCGATGCCGCTGCTGCCGCGCCGGGCCTTCGCGCGACGCATGGCGAGACACGCGCTGTTCGCGCTCGCCTTCGTCGCCGGCTCCCTCGCGATCGGCGTCGCAGGCTACCATTGGATCGAAGGCATGCCCTTCGTCGACTCGCTGCTCAACGCCTCGATGCTGCTCGGCGGCATGGGACCGGTCGGCGAGCTCCACACCGTCGCCGGCAAGCTCTTCGCCTCGGTCTACGCGCTGTTCGCCGGCATCGGCTTCCTGGTGGTGGCCGGAGTGCTGTTCGCACCGGTCATTCACCGCTTCCTGCACAAGTTCCACCTCGAGCTGGCGGCGGACCAGAAGCGCGAGCTCGAGATACCTCGAGATACCGATCACGATTCGTCCCTGTAAGGAGGACTGCGTATGGACGCTTCCATGACGACGACAGGCTTCAGCATCGACGGCTACCGGACGGTGCGCACTCTCGGGATCGTGCGCGGCATCGTCGTGCGCTCGCGATCGATCCTCGGCACCCTCGGCGGCTCGTTGCAGACGCTGGTCGGCGGCAACATCACGCTGTTCACCGAGCTGTGCGAGAAGACGCGCGGCGAGGCCTTCGACCTGATGATCCACCATGCCGAGGCGCACGGCGCCAATGCAGTCGTCGGCATACGCTACGACGCCACCGAGGTGATGAAGGGCGTCACCGAGGTGCTCTGCTACGGCACGGCGATGGTGCTGGCGCCGGTGGCCGCCGGCGCCTGAGCGCCGCTGCCGGCCGACGCCTGAGCGCCGCCGGTGACGGCGGCGAAGCGTGATCCGTTCGGGGGGATCAGCGGGGACCGCAACAACCGCGGCGGGCCGCCTCCCTGCGGCCGATCTCGGCGCGGACCTGCTCGAGCAGCTCTCTCACCATGTTCTGGGAGTGGCTCCGCGCCACCAGCCCGATGAGCCCGCCCTTGACTGTCAGGCGATAGATCACTTCCCTGCCGCCGGGAGTGTCCTGCAGGGTCCACGACCCCTCGTAGCGCTCGAAGCTGGCCTTGGAGACGTCGTCGAAGGCGATGCGGTGGGGCGGCTCCTCGCGCACCTCCGCCCGGCCCGAAGCGGCAGGACGCCTCCACGACGGTCTCCTTCTCGATGCCCGCGATGCTGAGCCGGCCGTGCGCCTTGACCAGGAGGCTGCCGTCCTTCGCCTCCTCGGCCTTGTAGTCCACGAGCGTGAAGCGGATGACCGGGGCGGTGTCCTGCTTCAACGCCTTCTGCATGTTCTTGTCGAGGCCGCCCTCGCCGGACTTGAGACCCGCCACCGGCACGGCGACGCGCAGACTCTTCAAGGCTCCCGCGGCGACCGCCGCGCGCGCGTCGGCCGAGCTCGCCGCGAAGGTGCCGTCGAATTCGGCTGTCGCTTCGACTTTCGTCGCGGTGCTCGAGTAGGCGTGCAGCGTCGACTGGCCCTCGAGCGAGAGCCGGCTACCCGGCGCCAGGCTGAACGACGCCGCCGGCGGCGCGGGCTGCGCGGCGGCGAGAGAGATCGCGACCGCCAGGCAGCAGGAGACGGCGGCGATCGAGGAGAGAGCTCTGTGGGCGATGCCCGAATCGTTCTTGGTCTGCATGGGAATCATGCTGCGCCTGGGCCGGCGCCGAGGGCATACCTGAAGGGGTAGAGCGTGGGTCGCCGAATGACGGGACGGGGGGCCGCCCGGAGGGGTGGGGGCGGGTGGGCCTTACGCCCGCATCGCGCAGGGTGCGTCAGCCGGCATCGAAGACGACCCGGGCCGCCCCCACGCGTCTCGACCGCGTCAGTCCGGGCCGCCGCGTCGGCGGCGGTGGAGGCCCGAGGCCACCAGGCCCGCGGCAAGCGCGAGGAGCGCACCGCCCGCGAGCGCGAGGCCGAAGTCGAATTCCCGCGGCCGGTAGCGGAGCTCGAGCACTCCCTTGCCGGGTGGCAGGAACACGCCGAGGAAGGCGCCGTTGACGACGACCGGTGCCAGGCGCGCGCCGTTCCAGGTGATGCGCCAGCCAGGCCAGCTCGCGTCGCTGGTCACGAGCAGGTTCCAGCCTCGCGACGCGACGTCGAGGCAGGTGCGGCTGCCGGTGTAGGAGAGGAGCCGTACCGCACCGCCGCCTCCCTGGCCCTCCTGCAGCGGTCCTCGCGGCGCGCCGCCGACCCACCAGGGCACGCGGTTGACCACCGTCATCTGGCGGAAGTCCCCGATCTGCTCCATCTCGCGCCGGGCGAGCTCGAAGGTCGGCGCGGCCCGCCAGCGCGCGGCCAGGAAGTAGCGCGGCAGCGCGTGGGGATTCGCGAAGACCAGGCCGTCCTCGCCGCTGTAGACGAGGCGCCAGCCCGGATTGGCCTGGGGCGTCTCCGGTGGGCTGTAGATCGCGGTCACGTTCAGGAAGTCCAGGAAGGGGCTCTCCCACTCGCGCACCCGTTCGTCGTAATCGCCGGGGCGGACCTCGAGCAGGGCTTGCAGCAGCTGGGCATAGCGCGGCGCATGGATCGGATCGGTGGTCTTGACGTCCTCGAGCCCGAAGGCGCCCGGCGTATCAGGCAGGAAGCTCGCGCCGGCCGCGATCATCCGGTGCGGCGCGGCGCCCTGCGCGAGCATCCGGACGGCTCCGGTCGGCGGCAGGACCTCGCCGGGGCGCGCCGCCGGGTTGTAGCGCCAGGTGACCGCCACGAGCTCGGCCAAGGTGAGCGCGATCGCCGCCGCCGCGAACGCCCGTCGGGGAACCCGAGCGGCGGCCAGGCCGGCGAGGACGAGGAGCACGCCGAGCGAGAGCGCGAGCTGCGCGAGCGCGAAGGAGGCCGCGCCGCGCTCGGCAAGGCCATGCCAGCCCAGGGCGTGGACGGCGCCCACGAGGAGCCCCGCCGCGCCGAGCGCCCGCCCCACCCGGCGCCAGTCCGCGCGGTCCTCGAGGAGCGCGCCGAGCGCGGTCGCGGCACCGACGGCGATCCCCAACGCATAGAGGAACCGCAGGCGTTGGTGGAGGGCGATGCCGAGCACGGGAAGGCGGCAGATCAAGGGGTACCAGACTGGCGCTTCCGCGACGGTGAGGAGGGCCGCCACGAGCGCCGCCAGGAAGAAACCAGCCGGGCGCCGCCGCGCCGCACCGAGGCCCGCCAGCGCCAGGGCGAGCGCGGCGGCACCGCAGTAACCGGTGGCGACCTCGCCATAGTCCGAGGGGATCGACGGGTCCGGCGTCTCCGGCCGCCGGTAGGTGCCGGTCTGGACGTTGCCGAGGATGTTCGGAGCGAGCAGGGGCAGGAGCCACTGGCCCGTCACGCGGCGCGGCGGAGGATGCGCGGCGAGGCCCTGGAATGCCTGGTAGCGATCGGTCAAGGGCAGGACGGCGAGCGTCGGATACCAGGCGGGCGCCGTGAGCACCACCGCGGCGAGGGCAGCGGCGCCGGCTCGCGCCAGCCTCGCCAGGCGGGCGGCGGCGGGGAAGGGATCGGTCAGCACCAGGTACAGGGCATAGGCGCCCACCGTGATTCCGATGAAGAGGGCCGACTCGGGATGGCCGCCGAGGATGGCGAGGGACAGGGCGAGGGTGAGCAGGAGGAAGGAACGCCGGCGGGGCCGCCGCACCAGCTCCGTCGCCGCCGCGAGCCCCATGGGCAACGCCATCGTCGTGAGCCCGAGCGGGAAGAGCAGCCAGACGACGTGAAACGTGCAGAAGGTATAGGCGACCGCGCCGAAGATCGCGGCGAGGGTCGGCAGCTGCCACTCGCGCAGGAACACGAAGAGGAAGAACAGACACGAGAACAGGCGCAGGCCGACAGAGAGCGTCCAGGCCTTGCCGAGCGGCAGCGCGAGCCCGAGGAGGGTGAAGGGATGAAAGATGGCGGTCTGCTGATTGGCGAGGAGCGGCGAGCCCGCGCCGAGCCCGCGGTTCCAGAGCGGCAGCTCGCCGGCGAAGAGCTCTCGCCGGGCGGCGGCCGTCCACGGCACGAGCTCGGTGACGACGATCCCGGTGTTGGCGCGGACCGGTGGGCCCCCGAGCGCCTTCCAAGGGTAGACCGAGTTGCAGATCCTGCCCGGGAGGTCCACCCGGGAGGTGAACAGCGTCTCGGCCTGGTAGGCCGCGAGCAGGCCGCAGAAGAGCGCCACGACCCGCCACGGCACCGGCGTGAAGAGCCGGTTCCAGAGCGCGGCCGCCAGCGCGATCACTCCGAAGAGCAGCAGGGGCGTGGCGAGCATGGCGGACAACTGACGAGTGAAGCGCCGTTGAAGAAGACCTACGCGGCAGCCAGGCCAGACGTTTGGATCAGCGGCGTGCCCGGGGCGCAGGATCGCTCGGCTGGGCAGGGTCCTCCGGTTCCCGTTCGAAGACCCCATGCGAGTAAAGGTGGGCGTCGGCCTCGTTCGTGGCTTGCGCCTGTTCGAGCCAGAGATTCCAGTAGGCGACGAGCTCATCGTCCGACAAGTTGCGCAGGTCGAGGTCCTCCTCGCTCAGGAACTCGTCGCGCGGCCCGCTCACGGATCGCCCCCGGGGCCTGGCGCAAACGGGAGGGTTCCTTCGGCCGCCGCGGTCATCTCTTCCTGCAGCAGCCAGTCGCCGTCCCTGCTCATGATCGCCAGCCGGTGCACCACCACCGCCCGGCCCGAGCTCAGAAGCGCCCGCAAGCGGCCCCGGTTGAACTCTTCGGTGAGCGCGAGGTAAGGGTTGTTCACCTCGACCATGTCATGAGTCTATGGTGCCACAGCGCTTCGGCGCTATCTTCCTGCTGTCGACCCGGCGGGACCGACCGCGAGTGCTAGATTAGAAAGTCCTATGGTTACTCTTCCCGTACTCTCCTACCCCCACATCTCGACGCACCCGCAGGTGATGAGCGGCCGTCCGTGCATCGCCGGTACCCGTGTTCGCGTGATGGATATCGTCGCAGCGCGGCAGGCCGACGTGCCCGACGACGAGCTGCTGGAGTACTTCTCGTCCCGCACGTTGACGCGAAGCGAGCTTCATGCCGCTCTCGCCTACTACTACGATCACCAAGACGAGATCGATGCAGCTCTCGCCGAGGACGCGGACCTCGGAAGACAAGCCGATGTGGCGGCCACGGCTCCATAGTGGGCACGGTGATCCATTCCCCGGGATGCTTTGCTGGCCCCAGCGCCACCGCGATCGCATGACGATCGGAGAAGCGGTCGAGGCCCTCGAGCGTTTGGCCTTGGAGGAAGATCCCTTCGCCTACGGGTACCGCTTCATCCAGCCACCCCTTTAAGAGTCCGGAGATGGGCCTGCCAGCACCTGGCCGGCGGCGCATTGTGCGAGCCTTCGACGCCTACCAGCAGGCCGAGACCTGGAGCTCGCGGTCCAGATGAGGGTGTCCCCCGCTATGGGCTGCCGGCGCCGCGCCGCCGCAGCACCGCCATCGCCTCCTCGCGGTGAGTGTGAACGAGCAGCAGCAGCAGGTCTCCCGGCCGCGCCCAGTCGAGGGCTTGGCGCACGGCGTCGAGCTCGGTCGCGGCGTGGGCTAGGTCCTCCCGGCGGGCTCCCAGCTTCAGCAGCTCGTCTTCGAGGATGGCCGGCACCTCGCGCAGCTGGCGGCCGCGCAGCATGGTCGGCAGCTCCTTGAGGATCACGCGGTCGGGACGCAGCCGCCATGCGGTCCGGGCGAGGTCGCGGATCGCCTGGTCGTCGCGGTCGCCGGCCTGGCCGAGCAGGAGCAGCCGGCGCTTCGCCGGGAGGGTCGCGGCGAGCTCGAGCAGCGCCGCCAGGCCGTGCGGGTTGTGGGCGTAGTCGAGCAGGACGTGGAAGCCGTCGATCTCCATCAGGCAGCCGCGCCCGGGGTTGTCGGCGCCGCCCTCGTGGCCCACGGCGGCGAGACCGGGCGCCATCGCCTCGATCGGCACGCCGAGGGCGGCGGCGAGCCCGATCGCGGCGAGGGCGTTGGCGACGTTGTAGGGCGCGGCGCCGGCGAAGGCGACCGGCACCTCGGAGAGCGCCGCCACGACCTCGCGCCTGCCCGCGCCGCGCGCGAGGACGAGCTTGTCGCCGTCGAGCAGCACGGCGTCGCCGCCCGCCGCCAGGTGCGCGGCGAGGTCGATCCTGGCGTCGGCGGGAAGGCCCGGCCCGAGGTCCGGTCCGAGGCTGGTCCAGGTCACCGGCGATGGACCGCGGCTGCCGCGCGCCGCCAGCTCCGGATCGTCGGCGTTGAGCACCGCCCGCCCCTCCGGCGCCACGGCGCGGGTGACCAGGAGCTTCACTTCCGCGAGGCCTGCGAGGTCCTCCACCCCGTAGTCGCCGAGGTGGTCGGCGGCGACGTTGGTGACCGCGGCGGCGGTGACCCGGCCGAGCACCAGGCCGCGGCGCAGCAGGCCGCCGCGCGCCGTCTCCAGCACCGCCGCCTCGACCCGCCGGTCGCGCAGCAGGGTGCGGGCCCCGCCCGGGCCTGAGAAGTCGCCGGCGTCGAGCAGCGTGGGCCCGACCGCGATGTAGTCGGTCGTGGTCATCCCGGCCCTGCGGCCGGCGGCGGCCAGCATCGCGGCGGTGAGCCGGACGGTGGTGGTCTTGCCGTTCGTGCCGGTGACCAGCGCCACCGGGACGTCGTGCACCGCCGCCCAGTCCACCGCTGCCGGCGGCGGCAGCTCCCCTCGCTGCCAGGTGCGCGAGCCGGCTCCGAGACCGACCGTCGCCAGGTCGTCGTCGGCCAGGAAGGCGACACCGTGCGCCGCCGCCGCGTCGCGCAGTTCCAGCAGCGCCGGCAGGCGCTCGGCGG
>DATNKH010000752.1:0-2043 GCA_035603475.1 Thermoanaerobaculia bacterium | reverse complement strand
CTGGCCGAGCTTTGGGCGAGGCGCCCGCAGTCCAACACCCCTGCTCTACCACGGGCGCCTCGCCCAAAGGGAGGCCAGAGGGAGGGTCCCGCCTACTGCGGCCCGGTCGGAGGGAGATTCCCCGGAGGCTCTCGCAGCTTCTCGACCTTCCTGTCCCGGTCGCTCTCGATGCGGCGCCGCTCGCGGACGTATTCTTCTTCCTCCTCGCGGCGCTTGCCTGGATCGTGGAGGGTCTTCAGGCGATTCAGGTGCAGGATCTCGAGCTCGGCGAGCTTGGCCACGGCCTGCTGCCTGACGTCGTTCAGCCGCTGCCGCGTCTCCTCGCTCAAGCTCTCCTGGCGCGGCCGCTCGATACCCTGGCTCTCGAGGCGCTCCAGCGCCAGCTCGTAGGCGGATTTCATCCCCGATGCCTTGTCTCGCTCTGCCATGGCGCCAGGATAGCACCAGCCCCGCGGAGCACCCGTCCCGTGCCGGCTCCATCCAGGCACTTTACACTGTAAGGTGGAAGCGGTTACAATGAACCGGGGCGAGCAGCGAGGTCACTCATCGAGAGAAGGGTCGCCGGCGGCCGGGGCGAAGCCGCCGGGGACGACCGGGCGACAGCGTTATGGCATCCTCGTGCCGAATCGGCGCCTCGCGGAAGCGCCTCCGGTGGCTTCCGGCCCGTGGCGCTGGTGGGGGCTACCCGGCGCAACGCTATCCCTGCTCGCGGCGTAGTAGAGGATGGGAGATGCGTGGCGGAGGCGGCGAGCGTCGTTTCTCGACTGGCATCACCTATGCGTAATCGATTCACGGGGTTGTCATGGTGAAAGGGGTAAGAATGCCCAAAGCAAGCGCTGACCACCAGAAGGGGTGGGACTTCGAGGCGGCGGCGATGCCGTTCGTGGACGCGCTCTACAATACGGCGTATCGGATGACCCGCAACGCCGAGGACGCCGAGGACCTGGTGCAGGAAACGTATCTCAAGGCCTACCGCTACTACGACAAGTTCGAGGAGGGGACGAACTTCAAGGCGTGGTTGTTCAAGATCATGAAGAACACCTTCATCAACAACTACCGCAAGAAGCAGCAGACCCCGACCCTCAGTGATTTCGCCGACATCGAGGAGTCCTTCGAGACCCAGGTGAGCGAGGACGCGGCGCGGCAGATCAAGAACCCCGAGCAGGAGCTGCTGGAGAACGTCCTCGACGAGGACGTGCAGCAGGCCATCGACAAGCTGCCTCCCGACTATCGCATGGTGGTGCTGCTGGCCGACCTGGAAGGCTTCTCCTACAAGGAGATCGCCGAGATCCTCGAGGTGCCCGTGGGCACCGTGATGAGCCGCCTGTACCGGGGCCGCCGCCTGATGGAGGCTTCGATGCTGGAGTTCGCGCGCGAGCACGGGTACCTGCGCGAGCGTGAGCCGCTCAAGATGCGCAGCAAGGGGCTGGTCCGCGCCAAGTGACGGCGCGCGGCGGCCCGCCCCGCGACCATCCGGCGCCATCCAACGGCCCTGACCAATCCCGCCCGCCCGTGGCCCTCGCGCGCGGAAATAAGCTCGGCACGGCGGGGGTTGATTAACGCAGCGAGCTGGTGGGTCGTGGCCGGGCTCTGGGGAGGACGCATGATGGACTGCAAAGAGGTCAGCGAGACGTTGTTCCTCTTCGTCGACAACGAGATGGACGCGCACCTCCTGACCCCTTTCCGGGACCACGTTGCGGAATGTCCGGGTTGCGCGAAGAGGATGGACTACACCCGCAAGCTCCTCTGGTTGGTCCGCGAGCGTTGCGTGCGCTGTACGGCGTCCCAGGACCTGCGCCTCCGCATCCTCACCCACCTGCCGCACCGCAGCAACCCCATCCCACCGATCTGACCCCAATCTGAGCTGCCGCAGCTATCGCTCCAGTCGCTCCCATCGCTCCTGCCGCCAATGACCCCGGCCGTCCCGATCGCCCCGCCACCACGCCGTAGATCCAGGTCGTCGAGATCGTCTAGAGCAGGGAGGCCGCTCTCCCGGCTCCTGGCTACCGCGGGGTTGCTCGCCGCCGCCCTGTTCGCGGCCCC
>DATNKH010000751.1:0-4591 GCA_035603475.1 Thermoanaerobaculia bacterium | reverse complement strand
TCCAGGACGAGCAGCGCCGGCCGCGGGAGGACGCGCTGCGCGAGCTGCAGCAGCAGACGGCCGCCAATCCGCCTTCCAGCCAGGCGTCGGACGAGCGCCTGCGCCAGCTGGAGCGGACCAACGAGGTGCTCGAGGAGCAGCTCCGCGAGCTGCAGGAGAAGCGGGCCGCGGGACCGGCAGCCGGTTCGACGCTTGCATCGGACTCGAGACCGCCAGCAGGTTCAGCGCTCCCTTCCGGCTCGGCGCTGGAATCCGGCTGGGCGCCGCCTGCCCGCTCGGCGCTCGCATCCGGCTCGGCGCTCGCATCCAGCTCAGCGCCTGCTGCCGCCGCGCCGGCGGATCTCCCGGACCAGGCGCCGGTGCGCATCCAGATCCCGCCCGGCCGGTCCTCGGCCGCGGTGGAGGTCGCCTTCCCTGGCGACTCGCGATCCGGTGGACGGGCCAGCTCTCCAGGCGCTCCCGGCCAGGCCCGCCGCCCCCTGCCGGCGGCGGCGCCGGCGCCGGCCATCGCCGAGCGCCGGTTCGTGCTGGCGGCGCGGGCCGGGCAGACGATGAAGATCGATCTCCGCGCCCCGGTCGAGAATCCCGGGCTGGGGTTGTCGCTCCTCTGTCCCGGCGATGGCCACACCGGCATCGGCCGCCACGGCGCCTTGCAGGGGTCCGCGGCGCTGCCGGAATCGGGCGACTACACCATCCTGATTCGCCGGACAGGCGCGACGCCCATGCCCCCCGCCATGCTGCAGGTCGAGCTTGCCGGCTCACCCAACCGCATCGCCGCGCGCCCCTACACCGGCACCTATTTCCGCCAGGACGGCGCGCGATCCTCGATCGACGTGCGAGAGATGCTCGGCGGGCTGGCTCCGGGCGGGACCGGCGGCACGGCAGCCCCGGCGGCCCCAGGGGCCTCCGGCGGCGCGGGCGCCGCCGCGGGCGCCGGCGGCGACGCCGGGCCGCGCGTGGCCTTCCTCATCGCCGACTCCGAGGCTGCTCTCGTCTCTCCCGGCAGCCGCAGCCCGGGAGCCGCCCACGGCACCGTGACGCTACGGGACGGCGTGGGCGTCTACGAGAAGGCCGGCTGCCGGCTCACCCTCCGCTTCGGCAGACCCGGCACCGGCGAGCTCCACGTCGACCAGACAGGAGATTGCGGCTTCCTGGATGCCGGCGCCGCCCGCGGCGACTACCGCCGCACCAGCCTCTGCGCCGCTCCCGAGGACGCCCCATGACCAGGACACCGGCTGGGCCGCTACGGAGGATGCGGCGTCGCGCCTCCGGCCGCGCTGGCGAGGTCGGCGGCGCGGTCGACGAGCTGCAGCAGCTCGGCAGCCTTCGGGTCCTCCGGCAGCTCGGCGGCGAGGGCCTGGGCCCGGACGCGCACCGCTTGCAGGCGCGGGCCGGGGTCCTTGGCGGCCAGGGCCTGCGCCAGCTCCACCGCCAGGCCCTGCACGCGCAGGGCCGGGGAAGCCGCGTCCCATGACGGATGGAGCTGGTCGAGGCGCACCACGCGCGCCGCGAGCAGGCCGCCGCCCTGAAAGCCCCCCTCGTCGCGGGACACCACGCGCAGAGTGGCGATCACCCGGTCGGTGCCGCCGCCGGGCCTTGGCGCCGCCGCGCCTCGCGGCTCGCCGGCAGGCTGCGGTGAGGCCGCCTTCATCCGCGACGCGGCGGCCGGATGCGGCGTCTCTGCCGGCCGCGGCTCGGCGACCGGCTTCGGGGCCGTCGGCGCCAGGGCCGGGCTGGCGGCGTCGGGCCGCGATCCGGCCATGACTCCCTGCGCGGCCGGCGCGGCCGCGACCTCCGGGCGCAGCTCGATCTCGTACAGCGCCGCCGCGCCGCCGCGGTGAGCGGTCGCGCCGACGCGGCGGAAGCGCGCCACCACCGCGGGATCGAAGTCCACCTCCACCGTGTCCGAGCTGGACCGTCCTGCCAATCCGCGGGCTTCGAAGCGCACCAGGTAGGTGGCGCCCGCGGCCGGCAGCGGCGCCCCTTCCACCGCCAGCTCGGGGCGGCCCACCGCCGGCATCTCCGCGGCCAGCTCGAAGGCGTTGGCCAGTTCGTCGGCCCGCACCGACGCCGCCCGCGGCAGGCGGCCCTCCGCCAGCAGGCCGCGCCGGACGCGCCGGTAGAAGTCGGTGCCGGTGTCGGCGCCGAAGCTCGAGCGCAGCGGCGCGGCGCCCCCGACCCGCGGCGATGGCGGCGGCGCCGGCGGTGCCGCCTCCACCCTGGTCTCCACGGCGAGATCCGGCCGCGCCATGGCTGCCGCAGGCGGGGGCGGTGGCGAGAACGCGGGTGGCGCCGGCACCGGCGGCGCCGCCATCCGGTCCGCGGCGCCGCCGGCGCCGGGTGCCGTCTCGGCGAAGCTCCGCATCTCTGGTTCGCCCTGGACGCCACCCGCTGGCTGCCGCGACGGCGGCGGCGGTGCGGCGGCACCGAAGGGCGCCACCGGAGCGGGCGCCGGAGGCGACGCCTTGCCCTTCGCCAACCTCGCCGCGTGGGCGGGCGCGCCGCCGGGCCGAGACGCGGGCTCCAGCTCGCTGCTGGCTGCGCGCGGATGCTGCTCCCAGACTCGCAGCCCTACCACGGCGGCGGTCAGCGCCGCGGCCAGCGACGCCACCGCCAGCCAGCGGCGCGACGTGCCGCGGCGCTCGCCCAGGACCAGGGGAGGACGGTCCGGGTGGCGCACCAGCGCGGGGCTGGACGGGATGTCGTCGCGCAGCCGCCGCAGCAGATCTGCCGGCGGCTCTCCGCCCTCACGACGAGCGTGACGTGCGAGGCGCCGCGCCACCATCCAGCGCTGCCAGGGACGCCAGCCGCCGATCATCGTCCCTCCTCCTCGGCGAGCATCAGGGCCAGCTTCGCGAGCGCCCGCTTCAATCGCTTGCGGATGGCCACGCCGCTGACGCCCTGGTCGAGGGCGACCTCGCGCACCGACCGCCCACCCCAATAGAGCGCGGTGACGGTGAAGCGCTGCTCCTCGGGCAGCAGCAGGACAGCGCGCCGCAAGCGGTCGCCTTCGGCCGCCTGGCCGAGCACCTCGTCCGCCGACGGCGACGGATCGTAGATCGCCTCCTCCACGCGCTCCTCGAGCGGCACCAGGCGGCGCGGCCGGCGCAGGTGATTGAGGAAGACGTTGTAAGCGATGCGGCACAGCCAGGTCGAGAACTGCGCCCGGCCATGGAACCCTGACAGGGCGTTCCACGCCTTGCGGTAGGTCTCCTGCGTGAGGTCGGCAGCCAGGTCGGAGTCGCCGCAAAGCCGCCGCAGCAAGGCATAGACGCCGCGGTAGGTGCGCTCCACCAGCCGCTCGGCCGCCTCGCGGTCACCCGCCGCCATGGCCGCCAGCAGCCGCGACTCCTGCCCCTCGTCAGTCCAGGCAAGATCGCGCGACTCGCCTCCCAGGCTGTGGCTCTCCATGGCGGCTCCAAGGACACCCATCCTACCCATAAAGACACGGTACCGCGTCCAGATGCAACCTACTCGGAGGGTCATTCCCCGGAGGCGAGTTGGACCACGGCCTCCATGTGGCCGGTCTGGGGGAAGAGGTCGACGAGCTGGATGCTCTCGATCCGGTAGACGGGAGCGAGCATTCGCAGGTCGCGGGCCAGGGTGGCGGCATCGCACGAGACATAGGTGAGACGGCGGGCCCGGCGGGCGGCAAGGGCCTGGCGGACCTTGCCGGTCAGACCGGCGCGCGGCGGGTCGACGAGCACCCGGTCGGGACGGTCCGGCAGCGCGGCGATCCAGCTCTCCACCACCTGGCCCACTCCAGACACCTGCGGCAGCCGGTTGCGCCGGGCGTTGTTGCGCCCGTAACGGGCCGCCACGCGATCCGCCTCCACGCTCACCACGCGGCCGTAGCGCCGCGCCAGGGGCAGGGAGAACAGTCCCACCCCGGCGTAGAGGTCATAAGCCTCGCCCCCTTCCCATGGCCCGACCGCCAGCTCGACCAGGTACGGCAGCAGCTGGCGGTGGGCCTGGAAGAAGCACCGAGCGTCATAGGAGAGGGAGTGGCCGCCGATCGTCATGGACACCTCGCCATGCGGCAGCCCCGGTACCAGCGGCGCCGCGGTCACCGCGCCGCGGTCTCCCGCCGCCAGGTCGATGCGGCGATGCGGCGATGCCGCGAGCCGCTCGGGCAGCTCGGGCAGCAGGCTCTCGAGCTCCGGCACCAGCAGCGGGCAACGGGTCACCGCCACCAGCTCGTTGCTGCCGCGGGCGTGGTAGCCGACCCGCACCTCCCCGGTCGCGGCGTCGACCTCCGCGTGCAGCTGCGTCCGCAGCCGGTAACCCCACGGCGGGCCGGCCACGACCTCGATCCGGGGCGGCAGCTCGATCCGGCCCAGCCGCTGCAACGCTTCGCGCACCGCCGCCGCCTTGAGGTGCGGCTGCAGCGCGTCGTCCAGGTGCTGCAGGTCGCAGATGCCGGTGCGGCTGAGCTCGGGGTAGGGATCGGGGCGGCGCCCGGGGCCCGGTTCCAGGATCTCGACGATCGCCGCGCGGGCATAGTCCGGCCGCCGCTCGACGAGCCGTACCCGCAGGCGGTCGCCAGGGGCCGCGCGCGCGACGAAGATCGGCACCCCCTCGAGCCGCGCCA
>DATNKH010000750.1:0-2240 GCA_035603475.1 Thermoanaerobaculia bacterium | reverse complement strand
CGACCGCGTAGCCGCGCGTGGCCAGCTGGCGGGCCACCGCCAGGCCGTCGCCGCCGTTGTTGCCCGGGCCGCAGAAGATGGCCGCCGATTCGGCCTGCGGATACTGCCGGCCGATGGCGTCCACCACCCCGAGGGCGGCGTTCTCCATCAGCACCAGGCCGGGGAGGCCCAGCCGCTCGATCGCCGCCCGGTCGACGCCGCGCATCTCCTCCGCCGTCAGGATCCTCATCGCCCACCCCCGCGCTGGGCAGCCGGCGCCGCGGACCCCGGCAGGCGCCGCCAGCGCGCGAGCAGGGCCCGGGTGCGCGGGCAGCCGTCCGCCGCCGCGCCCGGCGGCGCCAGCCGGACCGCGAGGCGTGCCAGGTCGGCCGGCGTATCGACGTCGGCGGCGACAGGCAGCAGCTCGACCGCGAGGCCCAGCTGCTCACAGCGCTCGAGCGTCGCCGCCAGCACCCCGGAGGTGCTCCATGGCACGTCCTCGAAGAGACGCCGCCGCACCGCACCGGCGGCGAGCGCCACCAGGTAGTAACCGCCGTCCTCGGCCGGCCCGAGCGCCACGTCGGCGCCGTTCTCGACGGCGGCGAAGGCGCGCTCGACCAGCTCGACCTCCACGGTGGGATGATCGCTGCCCAGCGCCGCGACCACCCGCGACTGCCGCGCCGCCGCCGCGAGGGCGTCGTAGAGGCGCTCGCCGAGGCCGTCCCCCTCCTGGCGCAGGCTGCCGACGCCGGGCCGGACACGCTCGGGCACCGGCTCTCCAGGTTCGACCGCCCACAGGACGTCGAGCTCGAAGCGGCCGCCGGCGAGGCGCGCCAGCAGGTCGGCGAGGAAGGCCGCGTGCAGCTCGGCTGCCTGGGCGGCGGTAAGATCGCCGATCAGGCGGGTCTTGACCCGCCCTTGTCGCGCCGGCTTGGTGAACAGCAGCAGCCGGCGCTGGCGGCGATGCTGGCGATCGGGGGGCACGCCCCGATTCTACCGGATGGCCCCATACTTCCCACGGAGGCACTACCCCCGGAGACCGCGATGGCGCCGCCCCTGCTGACCTTGCTCACCGACTTCGGGCTGGACGACTACTACGTCGCCGCGGTCAAGGGAACGGTGCTGCGCCTGGCGCCAGGCACGCAGCTGGTGGACATCTCGCACCAGATCGAGCCCGGGAACATCGCCGCGGCGTCGTTCCTGCTCGCCGCCGCGGCGCCGGCCTTCCCGGACGGCACCGTGCACCTGGCGGTGGTCGACCCCGGGGTGGGGAGCCAGCGCCGCATCCTGGTGGCGGAGAGCGCGGCCGGATTGCTGGTGGCTCCCGACAACGGCCTGCTGACGCCGCTGCTGCCCGGCGCCAGGGTGCGCTCGGTCGAATGCGCCGATCTCTTCCTCGCCGCGCCGGGGGCCACCTTCCACGGCCGGGACCGCTTCGCGCCGGTCGCCGCGTTCCTGCTGCGCGGCGGGGCGCCCGGCGACCTCGGACCGGAGATCGCCGACCCGGTCCACCTCGACCGCCACCCGCCGCGGCGCGAGCCGGGCCTGCTGTCCGGCGTCGTGATCCACATCGATCGCTTCGGCAACCTGATCACCGACATCCCCGCCGCCTGGCTGCCCGAGGCGCTGACCGGCGCGGCGACCGCGACGGCACGGACCACACACATCTTGGCCCGCGTCGGCAGTCACACCGCCGCCCAGCTGGCCGATCACTACGAGCAGATCCCACGCTACGGGGTGGCCGTCATGATCGGCTCGCTCGGCACCCTCGAGCTGGCCATGCGCGGCGAGGACCTCGCCCGGCGCTGGGGCGTCGATCCGGGCGCCGCGGTGCAGGTGCGCTGGCGCGATACAATGGCCGGGCCGAGGGGCCGCGAGCTGCCCGGTGAGGCAAAGGAGCGTGTGGAATGACCAAGTGGGAGTACAAGATCATCAACATCCGCAGCGAGAACTACCGCCTGGACCCCAATGCGGCCCCGCAGTTGACCCAACTCGGCGAGGAAGGCTGGGAGCTCGTCTCGATCACTTCCGTCAACTTCAAGACCGGCGCGACCGACAACATCGCCATGGTCTTCAAGCGGCCCGTCGCCGCCTAGTAGGTCCACGTCCCCCCGGCGGCCGCTCGTGGCACGGCCGCATCTGCCTGCTGCTCAGAGAACAGGATTGGTAGCCTGGCCGCCTGGCCTGCCTAGCGCCGCCGGCCGCGGCGCCGGCGGCCGCGGAGCGCCAGCGCGAGACCGGCGGCGGCGGCGAGGCCGATC
>DATNKH010000749.1:0-5686 GCA_035603475.1 Thermoanaerobaculia bacterium | reverse complement strand
TCCTCGAGGTGGTGCTGGCGGAAGTTGCCGCGCTCGAGCTCGATCTGCGACTGCTGCAGGCGCTGGCGCAGGCCGGTAACCGCGGCGGCGGCGTGGAGCAGCTCGGCGCGCAGGGCCTCGACCCGGGCGGCCGCCTGCGCGAGGTCGCGCTCGGCGTCGGCGATCCGCCGCTCCTCGGTGTCGACCGCGGCGGCGGCGCGCGTCCGCTCCTCGAGCAGCTCGCCGCGCCGCTCCTCGAGCTGGGCCAGGGAAGCAGCCTGGCCCGCGGTCTCCTGCTCGCGGCGCTCGGCGAGCGCGCGGTCCTGGGCGGCCCGCTCGCCGATCTCGGCGAGCGTCTGGCGGTTGGCCTTGAGGAACTCCTGGCGACCCTGGATGGTGGCGGCGAGATCGGCGACCCGCTGGTGGCGCGAGGCGACCTCGCTCGCCAGCTCCTCCAGCCGCTCACGGCCGGCGGCGAGCGCCGCCTCGTCGCGGTGCAGGTCGGCGGCGATGGCCGCCTCGTGGGCGGTCGCGGCGTCGAGGCGCGAGCGCAGCTCGGCGAGGCGCGCGCTCTGCAAGCGGTGGCGGCCGGCGAGGACGCGCGCCAGCAGGCCGCGGTACTCGCGCTCCGCCTCCTGGTAGCGGCGGGCGGCGGATGCCTGGCGCTTCAGCGAGCGCAGCGCGCGCTCGACCTCGGAGATGACGTCGTCGAGGCGCAGCAGGTTGGCGGTCGCCTCCTGCAGCTTCAGCTCGGCGACGTTCTTGCGCGCCTTGTAGCGGGTGATGCCGGCGGCCTCTTCGAGGAGCTTGCGGCGCTCCTGCGGCTTGCCGGACAGGATCATGCCGATCTTGCCCTGCTCGATGACCGAGTAGGCGCGGATGCCCAGCCCGGTGTCCATGAGCAGGTCCTTGATCTCCTTCAGGCGGACGACTCTGCCGTTGAGGCGGTACTGGCTCTCGCCGCCGCGAAAGACGCGGCGGCCGATGGTGATGCGGCCCTCTTCGGCGCGGGGAAAGGAAGGATCGGTGCGCAGCGTCAGGGTGCACTCGGCCATCCCCAGCGGCTTGCGGCTCTCGGCGCCGTTGAAGATGACGTCCTCCATGGTGCCGCCGCGCAGCGACTTGGCGCTCTGCTCGCCGAGCACCCAGGTCATCGCCTCGGAGAGATTGCTCTTGCCGCAGCCGTTGGGGCCGACGATGGCGGTGATGCCGCCGGCGAGCTCCACGGTGACCGGATCGACGAACGACTTGAAGCCGGAGATCTCGAGCGACTCGACTTTCAGCATAGACCTCGATCCAAGGTGAAGGCCGGAATGAGCCTGTCCCGGCGGGCACGGGCCGGCCGCCGCGCATCGACGATCCGACCGCAATCCCTGGGGGCCCGCCGGGGAGAAGACTACCAGATTTGGTGGCGGCCGGACAACGCGGGCGGGGTCGAATTTCCGCCTCGAGCGGCCGGGGCGATGCGTTGCTCGCTGGCGGCGTCGAAGAGGTGGATGGCGTCGGTCTCGAGCGCCATCGCCAGCTCGGCGCCGGTCGCCGGAGCGCGGTGAGGGTCGACCTTGGCGATCAGGAGGTGCTCGCCCACGCGGCCGTGGACGATGACCTCGTGGCCGAGCGGCTCGACGAACTCGACGCGCGCCGTGAGTGGCTGCAGGGCTCCGGCGCCGAGGGTGCTGCCGCCCCAGCCCGGCTCGCGCAGGTTCTCGGGGCGGATGCCGACGACCACCCGGCGGCCCTGCTGGCCGCGGGTGGCGGCCTGGAGACCCGCCGGCAGACGCAGCTCGAGGCCCCCGGTGGCGACGGCCGCCAGCGCGGCGTCGTCGGCGTGGCCGGCGTCGTCGGCGCGGCCGGCAAGGACGCCCGGAAGGAAGTTCATCGGCGGCGTGCCGATGAAACTGGCGACGAAGAGATTGGCGGGCTGCTCGTAGACCTCGAGCGGGGTGCCGACCTGCTGCAGCTTGCCCTTCAGCATGACGGCGATCCGGTGCCCCATGGTCATCGCCTCGATCTGGTCGTGAGTCACATAGACGGTCGTGGTCCGCAGCTGTTTCTGCAGCCGCGAGATCTCGGCCCGCATCTGCACCCGCAGCTTGGCGTCGAGATTCGAGAGCGGCTCGTCGAAGAGGAAGACCGCGGGCTGGCGAACGATCGCGCGGCCCACCGCGACGCGCTGGCGCTGGCCCCCGGAGAGCTGCTTCGGCTTGCGGTCGAGGTACTCGCCGAGGCCGAGGATCGCCGCCGCCTCGCCGACCAGGCGCGCCATCTCGGGCGCCGGCGTCTTGCGGATCTTGAGGCCGAACTCGAGGTTCTCCCGCACCGTCATGTGCGGGTAGAGCGCATAGCTCTGGAAGACCATGGCGATGTCGCGGTCCTTCGGCGGCACGTCGTTGACCACCCGGCCGCCGATCTCGATGGTGCCGCCGGTGGCCTCCTCGAGCCCGGCGATCATCCGCAGCGCGGTGGACTTGCCGCAGCCCGAGGGCCCCACCAGCACCATGAACTCATGGTCCTCGACGTCGAGGTCGAGGTCCTCGATGACCGTCACCGGGCCGAAGCTCTTCTGAACGTGCCGTAGCGTCACCTCGGCCATGTGTCGCCGTCGCCGTTTGCCATTTGGCGAGAGTGTAGGCGCGCGGCAGCGGGCTGTCCAGCCGGGCAGGCGCGAGGTGGCGCGGCGCCGGCTCGTGTAAGATGCCGCCCGGATACCTCGCATCCATGGCACCTTCCGGGTTCAGCGCGTCGGATCTCGAGGCTGTGCGGCAGGCGGTGGTGGCCGCGGACGCTGAGAGCTGCGGCGAGATCGTGCCGTACGTGGTGCCGGCCAGCGATCCCTATCCGGATGCGGCGTGGAAGGGCGCGGCGTTCGGCGCGATGACGGCGGCCCTCGCCGCCTGGGCCTTGCACCGCTGGGCGGGGTTCTGGGGTGGGCAGCTGCTGTTCTGGATGGTGCTGCCGCCGGCGGCAGGAGGAGCCCTGGCGCTGCTCGCGGTGCACCTCGCGCCGGCGCTGCGCCGCTGGCTCGCAGGCACCGAGCTGATCGACAGGCGCACGCGCCAGCGGGCCGCGGCGGCGTTCGTCGAGCAGGAGGTGTTCCGGACCGCCCAGCGCACCGGCATCCTGATCTTCCTCTCGCTGTTAGAGCGCCGCGTGGTGGTGCTCGCCGACAGCGGGATCCATGCGAGGGTGGCGGACGGGGAGTGGGACGCGATGGTGGCGCGGATCGTCGAGGGCATCCGGCGCGGCGATCCGGGGGCGGCGCTCGCCGCCGCCATCCGCGATTGCGGCGACCTCTTGGTCCGCCACGGCCTCCGGCACCCGGCCGGGCGCGAAGGCGAGCTCGGGGACCACCTGGGCAATGAGCTCCGGCAGGGAGAGCTGTAGATGACCGCGTCGCGCGGGCGGCGCTCCCGTTCATGGCGCGCCGTCGCCGCGGTGCTGGCCGCGCTCGCGGCGGCCGCGGCGGCCCCGCCCGCAGCGACGGCGGCTGCGGCGAAGGAGGTGCCCTTCCTCTCGGGCCGGGTGGTCGACGAGGCAGGCCTGCTCTCGGCGGCGGCCCGGCAGCGGATCGACGGCGAGCTGGGCGCGCTCGAGGGGGAGACCGGCGACCAGGTGGCGGTGCTGATCGTCCAAAGCCTCGGCGGCGAGCCGCTCGAGGAGTACTCGGTCAAGGTGGCTCAGACCTGGAAGCTGGGGCAGAAAGGCAAGGACAACGGCATCCTGCTGCTGATCTCGCGCGACGACCGCAAGCTGCGCATCGAGGTGGGCTACGGTCTCGAGGGGACGCTGACCGACCTGCGCAGCAACGAGATCATCGACCAGGTGATCCGTCCCCAGTTCCGGCAAGGCGACTTCGACGGCGGCGTCGAGCAGGGTGTGGACGCCATCGTCAAGATCCTGCATGGGCAGCCGCTGCCGGCGCGGCCCGCGGCGCCGGCTGCCGGCGCGATGCCGATCGGCGGCCGCATCATCTTCGCGCTCGTCTTCCTGGTGGTGGTCGGCGTCTTCTCGCTCGTTGCGCTCGCCACCCGTGGCGCCCAGAGCTGGTTCCTCTACGTGTTCCTGATTCCCTTCTACGTGGCGTTTCCGTTTGCCTTCGCCGGCCCGGTCGTGGCAGCCGCCCTCACCGGCCTGTGGCTGATCGGCTTCCCGATCGTGAAGGCCCTGAGGCGCGCCGCCCCGGTGCCTTCAGGTAAGCACCGTGGCGGCTTCTGGGGCGGCATCGTCACCGGCACGGGTTCCAGCGGCGGCTTCTTCTCCGGTGGCGGCTCCGGCGGCTCCTCCGACAGCGGCTTTTCCGGCGGGGGAGGGAGCTTCGGCGGCGGCGGCGCCTCCGGCGGCTGGTAGGTAGTGGGTCAGTGCGCGAGGGCGGGGGGAGAGGCGGCGCGCAGGCGCGGCAGGTAGAAGGCGCACCAGAGGACCAGCGGCAGCGCGAGCTTGAACGGGAGGTCGAGCAGGTGCTTGCCGAGACCGTAGAAGTTGCGGGCGAAGGCGCCGTAGTGGGCGAGGCTCCAGGCGCCGAGATGAGTGGCGTAGGCGGACTCGACGATGAAGAGCACCAGCAGGACGTCGTAGGCGAAGGTGATCAGCACGGCGACCGCGAGATTGCCGAGACGCTCGCGCCAGGGGATCCCGGGCACGGCGAGGAACAGGGCGCCGAGCAGCAGCAGGTGGAAGTGGACGTCGCTGACGCGGAAGGGGTAGACCAGGCTGTGGGCGGGCGGGAAGTCCCGCCGCACGACGTAGGCGTCGTGGTCGCCCTTGGCCGGCAGGTCGGTCACCGCCGGGTGCTCGCAGAGATCGAGAATGGCGCCGGCGCTGCGCAGCAGCACGCGGTTGTAGACCGGTGTCGCCAGCCACCAGGCCACCGCCACCGGCACCATCCAGAGCAGGGTGTTGCGGATCAGCAGCGCGGTCCAGCGGCGGGGCGGCGGCGGTGGGGGCGGAGCTGTCCGTCTCTTGCCCGGCACGGGTCGTCGGGAACGGGGCGGATCAGGTGGCCGGCTCGTCGCGCGGCGGGAGGCGGTTCGCCCAGAGCACCCAGAGCAACACGCCGCAGAGGATGACCACGCTCTGCCAGATCACCGTGTGGGAGGCGTCGAAGAAGCGGGGCAGGTAGGCGCCGGTGAGGTACAGGCTGACGACCCGCACCAGGTTGATGGCCTGGATGGCGAGGGTGCCGAGCGCCAGGCCGGTGAGGCGCGAGCGCCAGGAGGCGGGGAAGGCGAGCACCGCCGAGAGGAAGATCAGCATCGCCTCGACGCCGTTGCAGCCGTTGCGGATGTTGACCGCGAAGTGCGGCCCCTGGATGACGGTGCCGCGCAGGGCGACGTGCTGGCCGAGGAGGTTCAGGACGGCGCCGCTGAGGCGCGCGATGCCGCCGGTAAAGGGCTCGATGGCGTGGTCGTTGATCCAGTTCAGCGAGATCAGGGTGAAGCTGCCGCCGAGCAGCACGAGGAAGAGCGCCAGGAAAGTGATCTCGCGGCGGTTGCGGCGCCAGAAGCCGCCGGTGACCGGAGGGTGGCCGGCCGGCGGCAGGGCAGACGGCGAACGAGAGACCCTGCTCGGATGCTTGCGGGACATAGGGCGACTCATCTTATGAGGCGGGCCCTGACCTGTCCAGGATCGACCCACTTGGCCCACGGAGCTTCCCTTCCACGAATCCCCCGTCTCCTTCCTGCCTCTCCCTCTCCCTTCTCCCCCTCTG
>DATNKH010000748.1:0-5698 GCA_035603475.1 Thermoanaerobaculia bacterium | reverse complement strand
GCCCCTCCGACTCGCCCGGCCGGCTATGATACCAGAGCCCTGCCACGGTCCTCCGGCGGGTCGAGATCATGAAAAGCCGCGATTTCGGTGTGCTGCTGTTCGGCCTGGCCGGCCTGTACTCGCTGCTGCTGGCGCTGCTCGGAGTGGCCCAGCTGCTCATGCAGGTGCCGGCGAGCGCCGCGATGATCGGCGGCCAGCTGCGGATCCAGGCGACCTTCATCAACGCGGTGATGAGCGTGCTGCTGCATCTCGCCTTCGGCGCCCTGTTGCTCGGCCAGCGGCGCGGGATCACGCTCTGGCTGCTCGGCGACCATGCGGAGGGTGCGGAGGGCGCGACCGATGCGACGGCCGCGACGGCCGCCGCGACCGCGGCCAAGCGCACCGCCACGGTGGCGGGCGCCGGCGCCCCGGCGGCCGGCGCGGCCGGCGAGGCTCTCGCCATCGCCACGGTCGGCGTCTGCATGCTGGCCGTCCTGCTCCTCGCCAGGGTGGTCACGGCCCTGAGCTACGGCGCATCCCTGCTGTGGCAGCGTGGCAACACCGGCGACTACGTCTTCTGGACCGCCGGCGGCATCGTGACCGACCTGCTCCTGGCGGCCGTGGGCGGCGTGCTGATCGCCAGGCGCCACCGGGCCGCGGCCCGTCTGCTCGCGATCCCGTCCGGCCGGGCCGGCGCGGCCCCGGTGCCGGCCGGGGGGACCGGCGCGGGCTGGCAGCTCCCGGCCGCCCGTTTCCTCGGCCTTGCCGTTCTCGTCTGGTACCTTCCGGAGCTGGTCTCCGCGCTCTCCGTGTTCGTGAAATGGAGTCTCCGCCCGGTGGGCTTCGATCTCCGCTCCCAGGCTCTCGACCACATTCCGCCCGCGGCGACAGGCGTGATCGCCGGTCTCTATCTCTTCATGCTCTTCCCGGCGGGCCTGTCCGCGGTCTGGCGGCGCCTGCGGCCCCGCCGCCACGAGGAGGATGAGGAGTAGAATCACTCCCTGGATCAATCTTGATGAAGGAGCTTGCGATGCGCTGGATTCGACGCGGTTCCGCCGCCCTCCTGCTGGCGCTCTGCGCCGGCCCGCTCGCCGCCTATACCGTCTGGCTCAAGGACGGCAGCAGCATCGCCGCCCGCGGCCCTTACGAGGTGAAGAAGGGCAAGGCGATCATCACCCTGATCAACGGCGAGCAGAGCTTCATCGACGCCTCCCAGATCGACGCCGCCCGCACCACCGCGGCGAACCAGGGCAAGGACTACGGCACCACCGAGCTCGGCACCACCCGTGTCGTGCCGGGGCAGGAGACGCTGCCGCCGCCGGACAAGTCGCTGACCGACCTGATCGCCACGCACCGCCCATCGACTCGCCAGCTGCCCAGCGCCAAGCGGGCGGGCGAGCTCGCGCCCGGCCAGACGGCGCGGTCGAAAGCCGGGTACCTGGACCTCGCCACCCTGCCGCGCGTCCCCTACGCGCGCGCCGAGGTGATCGCCGACCTGCAGCCGTTCTTCCGCTCCCAGGGGCTCGACGAGGTGGAGATCTGGAACGGGTCGCAGCCGGACCGCCTGTTGATCGAGGTGACCACCGGGTCCGAGGCCGCGGTGTTCCAGGGCCTGAACGCCGGCGCCAACGCCCTGCTGCGGGTGCGCGAGCGCTTCCCGCAGGCGATCGTGGCGGTCGAGATGCTGATGAAGACGCCGACGCGCGAGAAGGCCGGCCAGTTCGTGCTCACCCCCGAGGCCGCCGCCGCGCTGGTGGCGAAGAAGATCGACGTCGGGGCCTTCTTCGTGGCCAACGTCCAGTTCTAGCGGCCGAACGGGAAACCAGCGCTAGCTGGGGATCTCGCCGCTGTCGTCGCCGCTGCCGCCGGCATCTTCGCCGGCCAGCCCGAGGTAGCTCTCCACCGGCTCGCCGACGCGGCGCGAGAAGCGCTGCTGGTAGCTCTCCACCTCGCCCACCGGCTCGTCGAGGAACACCCGCTCGACGCGGAACAGCGGCACGAACATGGCGCACAGCCCGAGGGTCTGGTCCTTGCCGCGCACCGCCTCGGCCATCCAATCGTCGAAGCTCGAGACGCTGATCCCCCGCAGGTAGACGCCGTTCATCGCCAGCTCCTGCAGCACGCCCCAGAACTTCTCGGTGGGGTTGGTGAGGTGGACGACGACGATCGAGCCGGGGCGAATCGTCATGGCTCTGCCCTCGCTTCCTCGCGCGCCGCCGCCGCCGCCGGCTGCGACAGCTCGACGAGCACGCCGCCGGTGCTCTTCGGGTGCACGAACTGGATCCAGCAGCCGCCGGCGCCGCGGCTGGGCTCCGGCCGCAGCACCTGGTAGCCGGCCTCGCGCAGCCGGGCGTCGTCGGCGCCGAGATCGTCGGTGGCCAGGCAGAGGTGGTGCAGCCCGGGGCCGCGGCGCTCGAGGAAGCGGGCGATCGGCGACTCTCCGGAGGTCGGCTCGAGCAGCTCGAGACGCATGGCGCCGCACGGGATCATCGCCACCCGCACCTGGTCGCCGGGCACCTCTTCGATCGCCTCGACGGCGAGACCCAGCGCCTCGTAGAAGACCCGGCTCTCGGCGATCGAGCGCACCGCGATGCCGAGATGGTCGACGCCGCGGATCACGGCACCCGCTCCACCCGCGCCACCCCCTGGTCGATGGCAGCCCGCGGAGACTCGCGCGAGGCGTCCACGACGCCGCTGAAGAGACGGTCCGCCACCTGGTAGGGGTCGAGGCGCGAGGCGAAGCCACGCTCGACCTCGCGGTCGAGGCCCAGCACCTGGTCCGCCGCCGCCACCACCCGTTCCTTGAGCAGCGTCTCCACCCGCAGCCGCAGGTGCGACCGGCGGCGCGCCGCGAGCTCGCCGCTGGCCACCAGGTGCTCGCGGTGGCGCTCCACCTCGACGAGCAGGCGGTCGATGCCCTCGTCGCGGGTGGCCACCGCCTTCAGCACCGGCGGCAGCCAGGCCCCGTGGTCGCCGATCGACAGCATCATCTGGAGGTCCTTGAACGTTCGCTCGACTCCCTCGCGGTCGGCCTTGTTGATCACGAAGACGTCGGCGATCTCCAGGATACCCGCCTTGATCGCCTGGATGTCGTCGCCGAGCCCGGGAACCGTGACCATGACCACCGAATCGACGCTGCGCACCACGTCCACCTCGTCCTGGCCGACGCCCACCGTCTCGACCAGCACCCAGTCGAAGCCCGCCGCGTCGAGCAGGTCGACGGCGTCGTGGGAGGCGCGGGCGAGCCCGCCCATGGCGCCGCGGGTCGCCATCGAGCGGATGAAGACGCCGGGATCGGTGTAGAGCGACTGCATCCGGATGCGGTCGCCGAGCAGCGCGCCGCCGGTGAAGGGGCTGGTGGGATCGACCGCCAGGATGCCGACCGTGTCGCCGCGTTGCCGGCAGCGGCGAGCCAGGCGGTCCACCAGGGTGCTCTTGCCCGCCCCGGGCGGCCCGGTCACGCCCACCACCCGCGCCCGACCGGTGCGCGGGAAGATGCGGCCGATCAGCTCCCGGACTCCGGGCGCCGCGGCGCCGGCGGCGGCGGGGCCGGCGGCGGCGGCCGCTGGCGCGCTGCCGGCCTGTGGAGCGGTCGCCGGGTTGGCGGCGGCGAGGCCGCGGCTGCCGTTCTCGAGCAGGGAGATGGCGCGGCCGAGCGCCCGCGGTTGCCGCTCGAGCAGGCGCGCGGCCAGCTCGTCGAGCGTCCACCCCGCCGACCGCGCCGCCGCCGGGCCCTGGCCGGCCGCGCTCATCAGCGGGTCGATTGCGGCTGGGCGGGCTCGAGGCTCGCGACGGCCTCGCGATGGGCGACGCTCTCGGGCGTCGCGGCATCCTCGCGCATCGCGGCATCCTCGCCTGTCGCGGGCGCTTGGCTGATGCCGCGCGGCGGCGGGGTCTCGCGGCTGAGCAGCTGGCGGGCGATCACCAGCCGCTGGATCTCGCTGGTGCCCTCGCCGATGGTGCAGATCTTCGCATCGCGGAAGTACTTCTCGGCCCGGTAGTCCTTGATGAAGCCATAGCCGCCATGGATCTGCACGCCGCGCTCGGCGCAGAAGACGGCGCTCTCGCCGGCGTAGAGCTTGGCCTGGGAGGCGAGCCGCGAGACCGCGCGGCCGTGGTCCATCGCCTCGGCCGCGGCGAAGGTGAGGCACTCGGCCGCGGCGATCGAGGTGGCCATCTCGGCGAGCATGAACCGGATCGCCTGGAAGCCGGCGATGGGCTGGCCGAACTGGTGGCGCTCCTTGGCGTAGGCGCGGGCGGTGTCGAACGCCCCCTTGGCGGTACCGAGGCCGAGCGCGGCGATCGAGATCCGCCCGCCGTCGAGGATCTGCAGCGCCTGGATGAAGCCCTCGCCGACGTCGCCGAGCAGGTGGTCG
Source organism: Thermoanaerobaculia bacterium (assembly GCA_035603475.1). GTDB lineage: Bacteria > Acidobacteriota > Thermoanaerobaculia > Multivoradales > UBA5704 > JASLEW01. The sequence continues at coordinate 1,343 of DATNKH010000748.1, read as the reverse complement.
TCGCCGACGAAGCAATCCTCCATGATCACCTCGGAGGTGTCGGAGGCCCGGATGCCGAGCTTGTTCTCTTTCTTGCCGGCGCGGAATCCCGCCATGCCGCGGTCGAGCACGAACGCGGAGATGTTGTGGTGGCGCGGCCCGGCGAGGTCGGTGACCGCGAACACGACGCAGACGTCGCATTCCCGGCCGTGGGTGGTGAAGGTCTTGGCGCCGTTGAGCACCCACCCCCCCTCGACCCGCTCGGCGCGCGTGCGGGTGCCGGCGGCGTCGGATCCCGCCCCCGGCTCGGTCAGGCTCCAGGCGCCGATCTTCGTGCCCGACGCCAATGGCGTGAGCCAGCGGCGCCGCTGCTCGTCGTTGCCGAACTTGTAGATGTGGTTGCTGCAGAGCGAGTTATGAGCGGCCACGCTGATGCCGACCGAGGGGTCGACGCGGGACAGCTCGGTGACCACCAGCACGTACTCGACGTAGCCCAGCCCGGCGCCGCCGTATTCTTCGGGAAACAGGATGCCGAGGAAGCCGAGCTCGCCGGCCTTGAGGATCACCTCGCGCGGGAAACGCTGGCTCTCATCGATCTCGTCGACGATCGGGTCCACCTCCTGGCGGGCGAAGGCCCGGGCGGTCTCCTGGATGGCGCGCTGCTCGTCGGTCAGAGAAAAATCCAAAGCGTCTCCTCTTCGTCGTCACCGCCCGCCGGCGACCGGGTAGTGGGTCAGTTTCCCGCGGCCGAGGGAGACTGACCCACTACTTGCGCGATGCTACCTCGGGTGGGCCGCGGCGGCAATGTCCGACCACCGGTGCTCAGCATTTGAAATGGCTGCTGGCGGCGGCGACTTTTTTTCCATCTCGTTGTGATTGCTTGTAGTAGACTCGACGACATGGTCGACTCGGAGATTCGCAGATACGGCAAGCTGCTCGAGGCGGTGGTGAAGCTGTCGGACCTGTCGACGCGGGAGCTCGAGCGCCGGCTGGACCTCGGCGGCGGCACGCTGAACCGCATCTTCACCGGCAAGATCGACCTCAAGCTGCGGCACATCCTGCTGGTGCTCGAGGTCGTGGGGATGAAGCCGGAGCGGTTCTTCCAGCTCGCCTGCGCCCGCCCGGCGGCCGGCGACGAGGCCGGCAGCGCCCTCGCCGCCGAGATCCTCGAGAGCTTCCAGCGCTTCGGCTACAGCATCGGACGGCCGCCGGCGCCGCTGGCGGACCGGCAGCTCTCCGACGAAGAGCTCGATCGGCGGATCGAGGCCGCGCTCGGGCGCGTCCTGGGAAGGACCGCGCCGGAAGCCGCCGACGCGCTGGCCGCGGGTGGCGCCACGGTCGCCCAGCCGTCGCTGCCGGCGGCG
>DATNKH010000747.1:0-4247 GCA_035603475.1 Thermoanaerobaculia bacterium | reverse complement strand
CCCCGCCCGCCATGTACAGCAGCACCATGAGACCGTAGAAGAAAGTGAGGATCAGGATCTCGTAGCTCAGGACGACCTTCAACCGCGCCATGGCGTTGGCAGCATCGGCCGCATCCCTGACGGTGAAATAGATCACTGCGACGGCCGCCAATCCGATCACCAGCGCCGCCGAGGCGAAAAGGATCAACAAGGCCCTGAACCACCTCTCCCAATCAATTTTGGACACGGCCGGGCTCCTTATCTCTGGTTCCTCAACAGCGGTTGGACGTATGCGGACGCCACCTTGCCGCCAAGATAGACGGCCTGGCTGACCCCCAGCGCGACGACGACGCCGAGAGCCAGGTGCGGTAGCGAATCCTGCCGCGGACGGGCAATGACCTCGCCCAGGTATAGGGTGGCGACGGCGACGGTGAAGATCAACAGCTGCAGGCGCACCGGCGAGAAGGCGGCGCGCCCGCCGGGCTCCTTGGTGTGGAGCAGGCCCGCAAGGGAGATCTCGCCGGTGACGAGCTTGTACGCGACGACGGCGAAGTAGCCACCCACGAGGAGGCCGGCCTCGATCGTCGCCAGCTTGGTCAGGAGGTCCATATCGCGCGCCGCCCGGCAGGCGGAGATACCGCAGGAAAGCGACGGCAACCCCGCGCCGGTAGGCCCCCGCGGGTGCTGGCACGACTGCGATTCCGGATGCCTGGCCGGCAGTCTAAAGAAAATCGAAGGCGAGCGTCAACGTCAATGACCAGTGTGCAATTCGCAATATCTCGATAAGTCCCGGGATCGCGCCGCGCCGCGCGCCTCGGCGTAGGCCGGAGGTCATGCCTCCCCGTCCAGGCCGTATGGCACATGTGGCCGGCCGCCGAGCCGCCTATGCTGCCGTGAGCTCGCCGCCGTCGCGGCAGAGCGCGGCCAGTGAAAGGAGCCATCATGAGGCGGACTCTGAAGTGGTTGGCGGCGGTCGTCACGACGTTCCTCGCGGTGTCCTCGGCCTACGCGGCGCCGACCGCACGGGAGAAGATCGCGTCTATGCAGTACCTGGTGGGGACCTGGAGCTGCGCCCACACGGTCGGCACGGTCTCCGGGACCTACAAGACCACCTACGCCGACGCGCTCGGCGGCCTCTGGCTCCGGCAGACCACCGACTTCCCGCCGCGGCAATTCGGCGAGAAGGGAGATGCGGTGCGCGCGGAGTTCCTGATGGGCTACGACGAGAGGCGCCAGGCCTGGGTGCGTTTCGGCGTACTGTCCACGGGGCAGTACTTCGCCATCCGCATGACCGACGCCGGCGACGGCGGCTGGTCGTGGAAGTACGTGAGCTTCTTCAAGCGCTCGACGCCGGAGACGGCGGACAGCGACGCGACGTTCACCAAGAAGTCGGATTCGGAATACGTGGTGGACGGACCCTCCTACGAAGAGGATGGCAAGCCGGTCCGAGAGCACCATGCCTGCAAGAAGATGTGACCTGATCGCCGGATGATGCGGCTGCTCGCCTGCCGAAGAGTCGATCGTCGAATGGTGGGCGAGCGCGTGCCGGCCCGGGAATTCCGTCGGCACGACAGCCGTTGCCACGAGCATCGCGGCGCGCGGCAGGCACCCCGTTCGCGACCCGCGGACCTCTATGGCACGACGTCTCGAACGCGAGATCCAGCAGCAGGCGGCCTTCTCCGGACCGGAGGAGGACTCGGCCGCGCGGGAGATGCCGGAGATCGGCCGGCAGGACAGGCAGATCGCCGGCATCCACCACGTGACCGCGCTGGCCGGCGATCCGCAGGCCAACGCCGACTTCTACACCGGGGTGCTGGGGCTGCGGCTGGTGAAGAAGACGGTGAACTACGACGATCCCGGCACCTATCATCTCTATTACGGCGACGAGCTTGGCCGGCCGGGCACCCTCCTGACGTTCTTCCCCTGGCCGCACGCCAGGCGCGGGCAGCTCGGGGCGGGGCAGGCGACGGTGACCTCGTTCTCGGTGCCGGAGGGCTCCTTCGCCTATTGGACCGAGCGCCTGCGCCGGAGCGGCACCGCCCACGACGAGCCGCGGCGGCGCGGTGAGGACGAGGAGTACCTGCGGCTGCTCGACCCGGACGGCCTGGAGCTGGAGCTGGTGGCCCACCCCGGATCGGGATCGGGCACCCCCTGGGAGGGCGGGCCGGTGTCCGGCGAGCACGCCATCCGCGGCTTCTTCGCGGTGACGATCGTCGAGTGGAACGCCGACCGCACCGCCGACATGCTGACCGGCACGCTCGGCTTCCGGCTCGAAGCGCAGACCGCCTCCCGCTTCCGCTTCGCGGTCGGCGCGCCCGCCGCCGCCGGCGGAAGCCGGCAGCAGGCGGCGGCGTCGCCGGCGGCCCGGGGCCTGGGCACGCGGCTCGACCTCCTCGCCCAACCCACCGCGGGGCGCGGCCATATCTCGGCAGGGACCGTGCACCACGTCGCCTGGCGCGTGGCCGGCGACCGCGAGCAGGCCGCGTGGCATCGCGACCTGCTCGCCGGCGGCCACCACGTCAGTCCGATCATGGATCGCCGGTATTTCCATTCGATCTACTTCCGCGAGCCCGGCGGCGTGCTGTTCGAGATCGCGACCGACCCGCCGGGGATGACCACCGACGAGAGCGTCGCTCGGCTCGGCAGCGGTCTCAAGCTACCGCCATGGTTGGAGGGGTCGCGGCCCGAGATCGAGGCGGCGCTGCCGCCGCTGGCGCCGCGCATGCTGACCGGCGTCGCACCGGGTGAGTCATGAGCGGCCCGAAGGTTGGATTCCAGGCGGGATTACAAGCGAGGTTACAAGCGGGATCGCAAGCGGCACCGCACCCCGGACCGCACGCCGGCCAGCCCGTCGTCTTCGCCGGCCGCCCGCTGGCGGAGGCCACGGCGGCGGTGATCCTGGTGCACGGGCGCGGCGCGACCGCCGAGGACATCCTGATCCTGGTCCCGGAGCTCGACCGACCGGACCTCGCCTACCTGGCGCCCCAGGCGGCGGGGTCCAGCTGGTATCCGTACAGCTTCATGGCGCCGCTCGAGCAGAACGAGCCGGGGCTGTCGTCGGGCCTGGCAGTGCTCGGCGAGCTGCTGGCCGCGCTGGCGCCGGCCGGCATCGGCCCCGAGCGCACCATGCTGCTCGGCTTCTCGCAGGGTGCCTGCCTCGCGCTGGAGTTCGCCGCCCGCGCCGCCCGCACCGTCCACCGATTCGGCGCCGTCGTCGGGCTCTCGGGCGGCCTCATCGGTCCGCCCGGCACGCCGCGCGAGTATGCCGGCAGCCTGGACGGCACGCCGGTGCTGGTTGGCTGCAGCGACCGCGATCCGCACATTCCGCTGCCGCGGGTGCGCGAGACCGCGCGGGTGATGGCAGGCCTGGGGGCACGGGTGAGCGAGCAGATCTATCCGGCGATGGGACACATCATCAACGCCGACGAGATCGAGCGCGTGCGGCTGCTCCTCGACCAGCTGGCGACCTGACGGGCGCGAGTCAGCGGCGCAGCAGCTTGAAGGCGTGATTCCCGCTGCCGGTGCGGACCGCGTACCCGACCCACAGCAGGCAGAGCGGCTCGAGCAGCCGCGCTCCTTCGATGCCGCCGATGTCGATCGCCGGCCAGCCGAGCTCGGTGCAGAGCTCCGTGACCATGCGCTTGGCCTCGGCGTCGTTGCCACAGATGAACATGTCCGGCGGCCCGCCCGGGAACTGCGGGTGGACCATGTGCGCGTGGCCGACGATGTTGAAAGCCTTGACCACCCGCGCCGCGGGCAGCCAGCGCTGCACCTGCTCGCCGGCGGAGTCCGTGTGGCCGATCGCCAGCTCCGGGGGTGCGTTGGGCTTGAAGGCCACCGGGTTCACCGTGTCGATGACCACCTTGCCGGCCAGCCTCTCCGGTCCCGCCAGCCGGATGGCATTCTCGGTGCCGGTCCAGAGGGTCGCGAGGACGGCGACCTCCGCGCGCTCCGCCGCCTCGGCGAACGTCCCCGCCGACGCCCGCGGACCGTTGGCTGCCACCCATTGCTGCACCTTCTCGCTCCCGGGGTCGCGCGACCCCATGCACACCTCGTGGCCCTCGGCGCAAAAGCCGCTGCCCAGCGACCGTCCTACGTCGCCCGTGCCCAGAATGCCGATTCTCGGTTTGCTCATGGCGCTACGATAACTCGACCTGCCCCCGGCCGGCGCCGGCCCCTTCGAGTCAGGGCGCCGGCGAGCCCTCGGCGGAGGGAGCGGCCGGCTCGCCTCCGGGGGCCTCGGGCGCGACGCCCTGGCGGAGCTCGAG